>JAUVZE010000061.1 GCA_030602665.1 Dehalococcoidia bacterium | reverse complement strand
TCCCCCTCTCCTTGTAAGGAGAGGGGGGGTACTTTTAAAGGGGTTTTACCCTTCAATCTTCCCGTGACGAATGACCTTACCGAATCCGTAAATTCTATATTAAGCTCTTTACAAGCTGAAGGGCTTCATCTAATTTATTTTTATACTTGCCCCCAGCCTGAGCGAAAGTGGCTTTACCCCCACCACCGCCACCAGCCACCTTTGCTACCTGCTTTATTATTTCTCCAGCGTTATAACCTCGGGAGACCAAATCTGGGGTCACCACCGCCAGAAAAATAGGCTTATCTTCATAAACTGTGCCCAGAACTACCACCGCACTCTTCAGCTTGTCCCTAAGTAGGTCACTCATTTCTCGCAGAGCCTCTCTCCGTAAAGAAGGTACTCTGGCGGCTAATACCGTTATCCCATTAACCACTGCTGCCTGACTTAGCAAAGACTCAACTACTTTCCTTGATAATTCCCTTTCCAGAGCCTGAGCTCGCCTACGCTCTTTGTCTAGTTCAGGAACCAGGCTACACACCTTGTCTAGCACATTATCTAGCTCAGCATCTAGATATTCGGCGGCTTTCTGTAAAGCTGATAAACGCATATCAATAAATGCTTCGGCTCCCCTGCCGGTAACAGCTTCAATACGGCGCAAGCCAGCCCCAATGCTACTTTCATCAATAATGTGGAAGAAACCTATCTCCCCAGTTGAGGCGAGATGGGTGCCCCCACACAGCTCAGCACTAATCGCTGGCTTGCCAATCCTTACTACCCGGACTACATCGCCATATTTTTCATCAAATAGCGCTATCGCCCCCTCCTCAATAGCCTTCTTATACGGAATCTCCTCATCATACACCCGCAGGTTCTGACGGATTTTTCCGTTAACAATATGCTGTACTTCCTGTATTTCCTTTTCCGTCATTGCCGTCAGGTGAGAAAAGTCGAAGCGGAATCGGTCGGGGGCTACCAGTGAACCCCGCTGTTGAACGTGCTCACCTAATACCTGGCGGAGGGCAAGCTGGAGTAAATGGGTAGCCGTATGGTTGCGGGCAATATCAAGTCGCCGTTCTTCATCCACCACTGCCTCTACCGTATCACCAATCGACAAGCGTCCCTCAGCAACCTGCCCCTGGTGGACAATAATATCTGGCGGAACCCGAACGGTATTGGTAACGGAAAACTTGCCTGACGGGCTTATTATCTGGCCAGTATCGCCCACCTGCCCCCCCATCTCTCCATAGAACGGGGTAGTGTCTAAAATCAGGCTTGCCTCTTGCCCCTCTCCTATCGTCTCTACAGACTCATTATCAACCAAGAGGCTAATAACATTAGATTTGCGCTTGAGACTTTCATAACCAATGAAAGGGGTTGCTTGAATGCCACGATGCTTCACTACAATTACTTCCTCAGATATAGTGACCTTCTCGGATATACTCACTTTCCGTGCTCTCTCTCGCTGTTTCTCCATCTCCTTCTCAAAGCCTTCTAGGTCTACGGAAAAGCCACGGCTAGTGGCAACCTCGTTGGTTAGCTCTACGGGAAAACCATAGGTATCATATAGCTTAAACGCCTCTTTGCCTGAGATTTTATTTCTCTTCTTGCTGGCTGCTTCTTGCATAATGCCATCCAGTAGCTCCAGACCAGTGCTAAGCGTCTCACCAAATCTGGCTTCCTCCATTCCGATTACTTTCAGTATGAAATCCTGCCGCTGCACTAACTCAGGATAAATATGCCCCATCTGCTCAATAGTAGCCTTGGCTGTTTCCGCTAGGAATGGCTTATCCAGCCCCAATCTTCGGCCAAAGAGTGCCGCCCGACGCAACACCCGTCGCAGCACATAGCCCACACCTTCATTGCTGGGGATTACGCCATCAGCAATGAGAAAAGCAACCCCCCTACTATGCTCAGCTACTACTCGCATAGCACTATCTGTATCATCACCGGAACCATATTTCCTACCAGCTAGTTCAGATATTCTTTGTATCAAAGGAGTAAAGAGGTCAGTTTCATAGATAGAGGTTTTACTCTGCATCACAGCAGCCGTTCTCTCTACCCCCATACCGGTATCAATATTTGGCTTGGGTAATAAGGTGCGGCGTCCGTCTCTATCCTGGTTGTACTGCATAAACACCAGGTTCCAAATCTCGCAGAAACGACCGCAATCACAGCCCGGGGCACAGGAAGCCTTCCCACAACCAAATTCCTCGCCAAAGTCATAGTAGATTTCACTACACGGACCACAGGGCCCAGAATCACCGGCCGGTCCCCAGTAGTTATCCTCCTCACCAAATCGTAAAATCTTTGTTTCAGGAACACCTATTTCCCGCCAGATGTGGAAGGACTCATCGTCATCAAGGAAGATGGTTGCCCACAGTCGTTCGGGCGGAAGTGCCAAGCGCTGGGTAACAAATTCCCATGCCAAGCTTATTGCCCCCGGCTTAAAGTAGTCACCAACACTAAAGTTACCCAGCATTTCAAAGAAGGTAAGATGGCTATGGTCACCCACTAATTCAATATCCGTGGTGCGAAAACACTTTTGGCAGGATGTCAGACGGAGACTAGGTGGTACTGCCTCCCCCAAAAAGTAGGACTTAAACTGCACCATACCCGCGCTGGTGAGCAATAAAGTAGGGTCACCCCGAGGTACTAGAGAGGAGCCAGGAACAATTTTATGTCCCTTTTCCTCAAAGAAGCCTAAAAATGCCGCCCTGATTTCATCACTGTTCACTTATTCCTCCACACATAGATTTTAGTAGCATTAACCCTTCGCCTATGATTTTAAGTGTAAGGGATACTAGTTGTCAACGAGCCGGCAGTTAGGGGTACTACCTATCTCCGGCGCCGTTGGCACAGGTCAGCAACTAGCAAATTGAGAGCCAGCTCTCCGCTATACTTCCCTGTCTTAATAGAGAGGTCAGTCTCTAAAAGCTTATGATATACCTCTATAATCTGCCTCATTGGATACCGGTCAGCTTGTTCTAACACCTTACGTAAAACAAACTCCGCGGTCAAGCCTAATTTATCTTGAATCACTGATTCGGATTCCCCCCGGTTTCTCAATTCCTTGGCCCGAACTATCATCTGAACCTGCCGTGATAGCATAACCAGAAGGTAGGCAGGGGCAGCACCACCCTTCAATAATCGCTCTAGCAACTGCTCGGCTACCCCAGCCTTAAACTCCAGGATAGCGTCAACCATAGCAAAGACGTTAGCCTCCTGAGCATGGCTTACTAACCGTCTAACATCCTCCTCCTCAATACGACGCCCGGAGGTAAATAGGACTAGCTTATTAATCTCACTAGCCATAATCCATAGGTCACTACCTACAAGCTTAGCCAATAGGTTCACTGCCTCAGGGGATATGCTACCACCGTCCTGCTTCACCCGTTGTCCAATCCACTGCCGCAATCCAGCATCTTTCAACCGGGGAAAGGACTTTATTTGTGCCTTAGCCGAAAGTTCCCTGAGTAGAGGGTTACTACTTCCTATCCGACCATCTATTAGCACCAAAGTGGTACTATCGGGTTTTTGGCTAATATGGGAAGCAAATGATTTATACTCATTTTGCTGGTTAACAGTAGACGTAGTTTTCCCCTGTCGCCTGGATTTACTTTTAGGCTCAAACCGCCCCAGCAGCCCATTGACAATGACCAAGCGTCTTTCCGCTAGAAAGGGCACCGTCTCACAAACGGTTCGTAACTGCTCCAAGGTCAATTGTTGGCCATCAAGGGTGGTAGTATTGGTTGCTAGAAGTGTCTGGTCACCCATACCCCTTTTTATTTCCTCAAGCGCTTGGCGGCGGGAGAAATCATCCTGACCCAGTAGTATGTATAGCAAAGTTTATCCTCTTAATTTACTCCCCTCTATTTTATCACATAGAAAGTTTTTCTGGCGGCTTCTTAACCTCACCCCCTTCAATATTTTGATTGGTGACCCTCCCCCTTTATCCCCCTCTCCTTAAAAGGAGAGGGGGACGAATATTAGAAGAGAGGCTTAGCCTCTCTTTGACTCTCCTTTAGTATTTTCTCCTTCTCAAGAAGAGGGGGGCAGGAGGATAGGTTGCTAACCAATCTCAAACCAAGGGGCTGGACTTAAATTGGGCGAAGTGGTATATATAAGTGTCGGGTAAGGTTTAGTATTCTTCCCGGTATGACAGTCCGGTATGACAGTTGGTAACTAGATGAAAGGTACTACAGATGTACATTGCCTATGTTGATGAGTCTGGTGACCCAGGGCGTAATCTCACAGTAACTCGGTATTTCACTTTAAGCGGAATCATTCTTGCTGATTCTAACTGGAAGATATTCCTTGAGAAAGTGAAGGCATTTAGAAAAGGGCTTAAAAGAGACTTTAGGCTTACATTAAAAGCTGATTTTCGGGCAACAGACTTATGGAAAAACAGTGGCGATTTTAGAAAGTTAAATTTGAATTACGCAAACCGGGCCAGAATTTTCAGCAGAACAGCAGAGTTCTTGCGGTCTTCCCAAGAGGTAGCCATTCTAACAGTAAGCATTGACAAAGGCTTTCCCCAACTTCAATCTACCGTTAAAATCGATGAGACTGCGTGGACAATGTTTCTTCAGAGGTACGAGAATTGGTTAGTAGCAAGACAGGAATTGGGGATTATTGTTAATGATGAAGGCCACGAAAAGATGACCAGAATGTTATCAAGAAAGATGAGGGTATATAATCCGATTCCAAGCCATTATGGTAGATATTACCAGGCTCCACTAGTAAAAATCATTGAGGACCCCTTTTCAAGACATTCGCAAGATTCTTACTTTGTTCAGCTTGCCGATATAAGCGCATATCTGGCGCGATTACGGCATAACCATACGCTCTGGCAGGCAAAATGGGGGATACATAAGCTTTATAAAATGATTAAGCCAAGGTATATTTTAGAGGCATCGAAAAAGATAATTACGGGTTTGTCATTTACCCGTAAGAAAAAGCCCTCTTCTCAGAGGGCAGAGGCGGCCGCCTCCACCAGCTTTTAGCTGATTTCAGCTGCCATATATAGCATAACAAATGTTAAGGCATTTGTCAATACCTTTGTCAATACCTTTTTAGACCAATTTTACCTTAACTTCAGAAACTCTTTAGCCCTTACCTTGACAGGCTTGGGGTGTGGAGGGTGTAGCCGTCATCGCTTTCGGGGAAGATGTCTTTAAGGGGTAGGGTGCGGCCGGTCTGGATGGCGGTGAATAATAACCAGATAGGAGGTGAGTCATGCTGGAAAAACTTTCGACTGAGACGCTTGAGGTTATCTTTGACACACTGCCCGTAGATTTAACCTTCGTTGATGACACTGATACCGTCAGGTATTACAGCAAGGGTGACAAGAGGATATTTAGACGGACTCCGGCGGTGATAGGCAGAAAGGTGCAGGACTGCCATCCGCAGCAAAGCCTACACAAGGTAGAGCAGGTAGTAAGCGAATTAAAATCTGGCCGGAGAGATGTAGCCGAATTCTGGATTGACCTTAAGGGGCGCAAGATATATATCCGGTATTTCCCAGTTAAAGACAAAACAGGCAAATATATCGGCATCCTTGAGGTTACCCAAGACATAACTGACCTCCAGAAGATAGAGGGCGAAAAGAGACTCTTGGATGAGGGGTAGTTTTGGGCTTGTCAGAGACATTGACAGCCAGCGAGCAGGAGTTTTAACATGGCCACAGTAGTTGACAGGAGCAATCGTGGTCAATATGTCAATAAGGAGGAAGCATGGCATACAAACACTATCACACCCACTTAACCAGCCGGGACCCGGCAAAAGCGGTAGAATTCTACCAGAGGATGTTCGGAGCCAAAGTCCTCAGGTCCTTTGTATTGTATGGCGGAGTAAACTTCTGGGACCTTGACATCGGAGGGTTAAGACTCAGGATATCGGGCTCAACCGGGGCGGAGGAATCCGGGGGTGTAACCGAACGCCTCTACGGTCTGCATCACCTCGGTCTCCTAACAGAGAACCTAGAACAAACGGTGGCAGAGTTAAAGTCAAAAGGGGCCGAATTCGTGGCCGGGCCAACTAGTTCACGGCCTGGTATAAAGTATGCCTTTTTGAGGGCTCCGGAAAATACATTCATCGAGCTAGTTGAAATGGCCGATGATGAATTGGGGAAATATGGCATCTCACCAGACTGGACTGAGGATAAGGTTTAGATAGCGGAAGAAAAGGGCAAGGAGACTAGAAGGCAAAAAAAATTTGGAGGAAAAATGATAGAACAGATAGCCAAATTACCCCGTGTAAGCCTGGGGTGTTTTCCTACCCCGCTGGTAGAGGCTAAGCATCTATCAGAGGCTTTAGGTGGGCCACGCATATTGGTAAAGCGTGATGACCTGACAGGGCTAGCTCTGGGTGGCAACAAGTGCCGCCACCTGGAGTTCATGATGGCTGATGCTAAACAGAAAGGTATTGATTCATTCGTACTCGGTGCCCCCTCCAATCTTTCCGTCCAACTGGCAGCAGCCGCAGCCAAGCTTGGTTTTAAGGTCAGGTATGTTCTATATGAGGATGATACCTCTAAGACAAAGCAAGGGAACTACCTACTTCACAGAATACTCAACTCAGATATGACAGTCATGGAACCTGT
>JAUVZE010000033.1 GCA_030602665.1 Dehalococcoidia bacterium | reverse complement strand
GCAGTAATTAAGGTAGGGGCGGCTACTGAGGTTGAGCTTAAGGAGAGGAAACACCGGGTTGAGGATGCCCTCTCTGCTACCCGGGCAGCGGTAGAAGAGGGTATTCTGCCTGGCGGCGGTGTTGCCCTGCTCAACGCCCTGCCGGTTCTGGATAAGCTAAAGGTTAGTGGTGATGAAGCCACCGGGGTTAATGTCGTTAGGAAGGCCGTGGAGGAGCCAATCCGGTGGATTGCCAGCAATGCTGGGCGGGATGGTTCGGTAATAGTGGATGCCGTTAAGAAGAGCCCGGCCGGGGTCGGTTATGATGCTGTAGCTAATGACTTTGGTAGCATGACAGATAAAGGTATTATTGACCCGACCAAGGTAGTAAGGTCTGCCCTAGAAAATGCGTCTAGTATTGCCGCTATGTTTTTGATTACCGAATCACTGGTCACCGATATCCCAGAGAAGGAGAAGATGCCATCCATGCCAGGTGGTATGGGTGGTATGGAGTATTAATTAACCTTTAACCTAGTAAACTGCGTAAGAGTAGCCGTGGTCTTCAGGCCGCGGCTACTTTTATTTATACTTTAGGAAGTTATGGCAAGGGTAGATTGAAGGGGCAATGCCCCTTCAAAAACTATGCTCCCCCTCTCCTTCGCGGAAGTGCACAATTGCAATAAGGTTGTTCATCAGGGGGTTTAAGGGGCGAAGCCCCTTCTAATAAAAACTCCCCCTTTCCTTTGAAGGAGAGGGGGATTACAGGGGGTGAGGTAGATAAACCTTCTCATAGCTTCAGGAGTTCGTCCAGTGGCTCGTCGCTAGCGACTGGACCAACTACCGCCAGGCGGAGCTGACTAGCTACAATTAGCTCCCGAGCCAGCTGCTTTAGCTCTTCAGCGGTAATGGCATCAATAATGGATACTACCTGGTCAAGGCTAAGAATGCGTCCGGTGAGAATTTCCTGCCCGCCCATCCAGCCGGCGACGTTACGGCTATCCTCCATACGTAATAGCAAGCGCCCTTTGGATAGTTCCTTGGCCTTAGATAGTTCAGATTCAGGGACCGTTTCCTTGAGTTGTGAGAGTTGCTCCAGGATAGCCTTGATGGCGGTTGACAGGTTTTTGGTCTCTACGCCGGCATAGATAGTAACTGAGCCTGAATCAAGGTAGTGTTCAATATAGCTATGAATGCTATAGGCCAGCCCTAATCTATCACGGATTTCAGTAAACAGGCGGCTACTCATGCCCTCTCCCAGTATGACATTAAGCAGGTCAAGGGTGAAACGCTTAGGATGAAGGAGTGGTAGGCCGGGTAGTGCCAGGCACAGGTGGGCTTGCTCAGTGTCTCGGGTCTCAACATGCAGCCGCTGAGCCGCCTGTTCCTTATAGGCAGTATATTCAGAGCGAGTCCGCTGGTTAGTCCAGTTGCCCAGAGCCTGATTAATGGCAGTTACCACCTCTTGGTGCTGGATATTACCGGCGATGGTAACTACGGTGTTATTGGGTAGATATTGAGCAGCTAGGTACTCAAGCATCATGTCCCTAGTCATACCAGCCACTGACTGCTTACTGCCAGCTATATCGCGCCCCAAGGGATGATTGGGCCATAGAAGCTCATCAATAAGCATAGCCACCTGCTGTGGTGGGGAATCCTTGCTCATATTAATCTCTTCAATGATAACCTGGCGTTCCCTTTCTATATCTTGAGGGTCAAACTTAGAATGGAGTAGCACATCCACCAGCACATCCAGGGCTAAGGATAAGTGGGGCTGAGCCACCTTGCACCAGTAAACGGTTAATTCTTTGTCGGTGCCTCCGTTAAGGATGCCGCCTACCCTTTCTATGGCTTCAGAAATTTCCCGGGCAGTTGGCCGTTTTGCTGTGCCTTTAAATAACAGGTGCTCAATAAAGTGTGAAATACCGGCCTGAGCCTCGGTCTCGTATCGGGAGCCAACGCCGATAAAGAAGCTAAGGGATACCGCCTGAGTATGAGGCATATTGGCAGTGATAACCCGTAGTCCGTTATCCAGAGTAGTCTTCTGATACAATAGTCTACCTCTTTAGTCAGTTATTAAATGATATTCTATCCGTATTGCTAGCTGGGTGTCAATTTAAGGGTAGATTATTATTCCCTTCCCTTGAATTAGGAATCCAAACTTATGCAGGTTTTTCCTAAGTAAATAAAGCATAATCTTTGGAGACCAGACTTAACAAGCTCTCTAAGAGGAGCAAAGCCCTCAAGTAATCTTCCTCTCCTTTGAACGAGGTAAGTACAAATTCCTCAATAAGGAGTCATCCTAATGGGAAGTCTAAGAGGGGCAAAGCCCCTCTTTTTTATATCTCCCCCTCTCCTTTGTGGAAGTGCACAATTGGCAATAAGGTTGTTCATCAGGGGGTTTAAGGGGTGAAGCCCCTTCTATAAAAACTCCCCCTCTCCTTTGAAGGAGAGAGATACTAAAGGAGAGTCGAAGAGAGGCTTCGCCTCTCTTCTATAATTAGTCCCCCTTCCTAAGGGGAAGGGGGATAAAGGGGGATGGGGTTACCAAGAAAAAACTAAAGGGGGTGAGGTAGATATAAATCTTAAATTGACTTGATTAAGGCACACTGGCAACAATGGATTGGTGGCTATAATACCGTTGAGCTAGCCGCCGAGCTTGGCAGCTTTGGCATAAAAATTGGCCGAATAGCGAGCTGAGGTGGCAGCCAATCTCTACCATCTCAAGCTGTTACCGCATACTATTGACAAAAGGCATTTTTATGGCTATAATATGGTCAAAAGGCACTAACCCTACTTGATTAGCAGTGAGGTAAGGGCGCTACCTTTGTCGGAATTACCTATCAGCGAACATTGATAGTAAAGGAGAGCAAAATGAAAAACCCAGCTGCCGGTGCAAAGAGAATCCTGATAGTTGAAGATGAACCGGCAATTTGCCAGATATGCGTGAGAGTCCTTACCAGTGAAGGGTTTGAGGTGGATATTGCTGTCAATGGAAGTGTGGCCAAAGATATGTTAGGGAAAGAGGACTACGACCTTTGCCTGATTGATATCAGGACACCAGTGATGAACGGTAAGCAACTCTATCAATTTATCATTAGGAAACATCCCAAGCTAGTCAACGGTGTGATGTTCACTACCGGAGACGTGATGGATGGCTACACTGAACGTTTTCTGGAGCTAACTGGCCGACCATTTATACTCAAACCATTCACCCCCGATGGGTTAAGAGCCATAGTCAGAGAAACCTTGAGTCCGATGAAAAAATGAGTAAAAAACAAGCGCAAATACGATTGATGATGAAGAGGAAAATACTTATAGCCGATGATGAACAATTTATCAGGTTGTTGGTAAAAAGGCTTCTGAGCCAGAACTATATTGTTCTTGAGGCAAGTGATGGGGAAGAGGCAATAGATATTGCTCGCAGCCAGAAACCAGACCTTATCCTGATGGATATTATGATGCCCGGAGTGGACGGCTATATCCCTTGCCATCAAATTACAAAGGGTCAGGCTACCAAGGCAATACCTGTGGTCATGCTCACTGGCGTAGGCCATGAACTCAACAAGAAGCTTAGCTGGGAGGTAGGTGCCACAGGGTATATAACCAAGCCATTTATCCTACAGGAGCTGCTGGACGTAATTGGTCCACTCCTGCCAGTTTCCTGAGACCTGTGTTATCAACTAGTGATTTACCTCCTCACTCCTTTGATGTTTCTCAGCCCGTTCTCGCGCCCACCTTACCTGAGTTCACTTGATAGAGCCATTCTTTGAGCTGATTTGACTCCGCCTCTGTTAGTCGTTTATTGTCTCTACCCGAAATATCCGCAGACATCTCGTTTGTGCCCCGTCGGCTAGGTCTTGGTGGCGATGTAGATTTAACCCAGTCGCGGTCCATCAGTGATATGGCAGCCGTGCATCTTGGAGGAGAGGGGTAAAGGGGTAAGCTTAGTAATCACAAATTGACTTCAGTATAGCTACACTGGTAACATTGGGTAGAGGAGGAGTAGTTACGGTGGACAGGCTACCCAGACTTTCTCTATTTCCGCTAACTGCTGAGGTGAATGGTCAGGGTCACCTAGTAATTGGTGGCTGTGACAGCGTTGAACTGGCTGCTGAGTTTGACACGCCACTGTATGTCTTTGATGAATTTAGCTTGCGTAGTAAGTGTACCGAATTCAAAGAGGAGTTTGGTCAGCGGTATGGCAATGTTGCCGTTATTTACGCCGGCAAAGCCTTTTTAAATAAGGCGTTGGCAATCATTCTGAAGGACGAGGGGTTGGGCTTAGATGTAGTCTCGACTGGTGAGCTTGGTATTGCTCAGTCGGTTGGTTTTCCCTTAGATAGGGTCTATTTCCATGGTAATAATAAATCAGCTGAGGAAATCAGGCTTGCCCTTGAAGTGCAGATTGGTTGCCTCGTAGTGGACAATTTTCATGAGCTTACAATGCTAGGTGAAATAGCTAAGGAGATGAACGCTCAAACCGATATATTGCTGCGGCTGTCTCCTGGGATAGACCCGCATACGCATCAGTATATTGCTACCGGGGTTATTGATACCAAGTTTGGCTTTCCGTTAGCTAGCGGAGAAGAAGCAGTGGCCCAAGCTATACGAGTCCCTAACCTGAACCTGGTCGGTTTGCACTTTCACCTCGGTTCACTTATCTTTGACACTGAACCATATCAGCGGGCTATTGAATTAATACTCAGCTTGGCGGCTAAAATGAAGCTGAAATATGGTTTTGAGCTCAAGGAACTAAATGTTGGCGGCGGGTTTGCTATTCAGTACGCCCTGGATGCCCCCGCTCCACCGGTTTCTGCTTACGCCGAAGCAATAGCGTCTAAGATTATTAGTAAATGCCAGGAACTAGAGTTGCTACTACCCCGGCTTACTGTTGAGCCAGGGAGGGCAATTGTGGGACCGGCTGGGATAGTTTTATATAGAGTGGGCGCGGTGAAGGACATACCGGGCATCAGGTGCTATGTCTCAGTAGATGGTGGTATGGCGGATAATATCCGCCCGGCCCTTTATGGCGCTAAATATGAGGCGATAGTAGCTAATAAGACATCAGAGGCAGAGACAAAGGAGGTTACCATCGCTGGCAAGTTTTGCGAGTCTGGCGATATACTAGTCAAGGATATTAATCTGCCCCCGGTTTCCGCCGGTGATATTATAGCTATACCTGACTGTGGTGCCTATTGCTTGCCTATGGCCAGTAACTATAACGCCTCATTTAAGCCAGCTATTGTTTTAGTTAGGGAAGGTAAGGCGCGCCTAATTCGGCGTCGGGAGACCGTTGACGATCTGACCAGATGTGATTTGGCCTAGAGAGTGTTTATCAACCTCACCCCCTTTATCCCCCTCTCCTTCAAAGGAGAGGGGGAAGGAGAGGTTTTGAAGGGGCTTCGCCCCTTCAAACTTCCCTTGATAAACGACCTCTCAATTTAGGTATAGGTAAGGGGGTGTTTAGGGGGAAAGGAGGAGAAGATGAAGTTAAAATGTGAGGTCTGTGGAAAGGAATTTGGAGCTGCGAAGGAGTGACTAATAAACATTTGCCGTGAGTGTATTGAGAAGTTACGCGAGAAAGGTTTAGGGCCAGTGCAGTTGTTGGGGCGAAAGGAAGTTAAAGAGTTGATACTATCAATTATACGTAGGGAATTTTAAGATGTGGCAGGTTATGGGGCACAACCGGGTTTTATCTTTACTCCAGCGCGGTTTAAAGCAGCAGCGTCTGGCGCATGCCTACCTTTTGGTGGGTCCGCCACACGTGGGCAAAATGACGCTGGGTTTGGAGCTGGCCAAGGCACTAAACTGCGAGGCGGCTGAGCCACCCTGTGGTGAGTGTGACTCGTGTCAAAAAATAGCTCTAGGGAAGCACGCTGATGTCCAAATTATAGGCGTGACCCAGGATATGAATTCAGCTGAGACTAGACCTCGGGTAGAGATTGGCATTGACCAGATTAGAGAAATGCAGCACTCGGCTAGCTTACCTCCCTTTGAGGGTAGATGTAAAGTGTTTATCATTGATAGGGCTGAGCTTCTGTCAGCCGAAGCAGCTAACTGCCTGCTTAAGACCTTAGAGGAGCCTGTAGGCAAGGTAATCTTTATCCTGCTAGCTACCAATGACCGGCTGCTGCCGGCAACAGTAGTTTCTCGTTGCCAGCGGCTGGAATTACCTCGCCTAGCGACGACTGAGATAGAGGCTACTCTTGTTAATGGCTGGGGTATTGAGCTACCAAAGGCTAAACTTCTGTCTAGACTTTGCCGTGGCTGCCTGGGGTGGGCCATATCGGCTGCCGGTGATGATAGTTTACTTCAGCAGCGGCGGGAAAGGCTGGATAGGCTGCTTGATATTATCCAGGCTGATTACGAGGAGCGTTTTGCTTACGCTACCCAGTTAGCCGCTCAGTTTAGTCAAAACCGGGGGGTGGTTCTGGACGTGCTGGATTTATGGCAAGAGTGGTGGCGTGACCTGCTACTGGTTAAGGTGGATTTAAGTGAGGCGATTACTAATATTGACATGTCAACTACCATTGTTGACTGGGCTAGGGGTTATCGTCTGGCTCAAATAAAAAACTTTATTAATAGTATTCAGGCAGCCGGGGAGCAGCTCAAGCAGAATGCCAATCCTCGGCTGGTGCTGGAGGTATTGATGCTTAATATGCCTAGAAAGGAGGGGGCAGCGAGCAGAGTGCCACTGCCCTAAATTATGGCTGAGATTGTTGGTATACGTTTCAAAAAAGCCGGCAGAGTATACTACTTTGACCCGGCGGGTATTGACCTGGAGGTAAATGACTATGTAGTAGTCCAGACAACCCGTGGTCTGGAGCTGGGGTACGTAGTCATCGCCCCCAAACAGGTATTGGTCAACGAGGTGACCATGCCGTTAAAGCCAGTGGTGCGCAAGGCAGAACCTGAGGACATCAGTCATGCCCGGGAATTGGAGGAGAGGGAAGAGGAGGCTTTAATTGAGTGCGGGAAGCTGATTAGTAAACTAAATCTGCCAATGAAACTACTGTCGGCGGAATACAACCTTGAGGGTAGCCGACTCACCTTCTACTTTAGTGCTGAGGAGAGAGTGGACTTCCGCGAGCTGGTTCGGGAGTTAACTAATCGTTTTAAGGTGCGAGTTGAGCTCCGGCAGGTAGGGCCTAGGGATGAAGCTAAACTCGTCGGTGGCTTCGGCCGGTGTGGCCGTCCGCTATGTTGCATGAGTTTTCTGAGTGGGTTCACCCCGGTCTCTATTAAAATGGCCAAGGAGCAGAGTTTACCCCTTAATCCGATGAAAATTTCCGGCGTTTGCGGTAGGTTACTATGCTGCTTGGTCTACGAGAGTGAACAATACCGAACCATGAAGGGAAAATTACCCAGGGAGGGTCAGCAGGTGTCCACAGCTATGGGCGTAGCTACGGTAGTTGGGAGTAACCCACTGAAGGAAACGGTTTTAGTTGAGCTGGAGAGCCAGGTAACTGTGGAGTTGCCGCTCAGTGAGATTAAAATTGAGGGTGAGCATTCAGCTAAGCGGAGGAAGGGGGGTTAAGGTATTATTGGGGAGGTATTTCTGCCACTCGTTCTGAGTCTGTAGGTAGTGGTAGGGAAGGTAAAACAAGGTATTACCCCGTGGGGGAGAGGGAGAGCGAAGCAATCTCATTCTGGCCTGCTCCGGGGTTCTGCCTGCCTTACGCCGGTTACAGGGTACACAAGCACTAACCACATTTTCCCAATTGTGTTCGCCACCCTGGTGTCGTGGGATAACATGGTCAAGGGTAAGCTGCCGGGTTTCCTTCCCACAGTACTGACAGGTGTATCGGTCACGATGGAAAACCTCAAGGCGGGTTAGTTTCGGCTGAGGTCGAGGACGCTTAATCCAATAGGCTAGACGGATTACTGAAGGCACGGGGAAAACATAACTGACTGACTGGATAAACCCCGAGCCATTCTCTAACATCTCCGCCTTACCTCGATAAAGCAATACTATTGCCCGCCGGACCCGACAGATGTTAAGCGGCTCGTAGTTCTGATTCAGCACTAGGACGGGGAGGTTTATCATCCGGAAGCTTCTCCACACAAAAACTTACTCATTTTACTAGAAAACTCCAGGCTATGCAAGTTTTAGTTTTGGAGGCCATTACCCCCAGCGCCCTTTCCTACCACCACGAGTTATTTTCTTTCGGCTAGATGTGGCATCAGTCCGGTAGTCGGGAACGGTGATATTCCATACCACACTGATTTTGGGGTCTGCTAGTCGGGAGCTGACGGGGCTATCAATCTCATCTAGCGAACAGCGGGCAGTAATTACTGTCGGAAGACGGGCATTATAGCGGTAGTTGATAACTTGGTAAAGCTTTTCCTGGGCCCACGGTGTGGTTATTTGCTCACCAAAATCATCCAGGATGAGCAGCGGGGCTGTCTTAACTCTTTCAAAGAGCTGGTCGTAGGAAACCTTGCTCTCTGGGATGAAGGTAGAGCGCAGGTGGTCAAGGAACTCAGGTACCACCACGAACAAGGTGGGCTGGTTGGCTTGATAGCGATAATTGGCGATGGCGGCGGCTAAGTGGGTTTTACCACAACCGGTAACACCTTGAAACACTAGCCATCCTTCGGGTGATTTGGCAAAGTCAAAGGCGAGGCGAAACGCCTCCTCCAAATTCTGGCGTTGCTCTGGCGGCAGGTTAACTCGCTTGTCAAATTTGTCAAAGGTCATACTTTTTTGTAGTTCAAACTCTGGCTCCCAGCTATATTCTAATAAGGCTTGTTTTTTCTCAACTACACATATATGACACAAGTTAGGGTCAGTTAGACGGGTGCGTATTCGGTCTTCGAGCTGTTCAATAGGGATGATAGTGGCAATCACGGTAGGTAGTTCACTATTAAAGCGGTAATTTAATAGCTGCTCAAGCTTCTCTTTAGCCCAGGGTGTGCTGGTTTGAGCACCTAAATCGTCTAAAACCAGTAGCGGAGCATTGCGCACTTGGTCAAAGAACTCATCATATGGCATTTCGCTATCAGGGCTAAAGGCAGAGCGTAGGCGGTCAAGGAGGTCAGGGGTAGAGATGAAAAAAGCCGGCTGACCCTGGCTAATACGTTCATTGGCGATAGACGCGGCTAGGTGTGTCTTGCCACAATTACTGGGACCAACAAGGATTAGCCATCCTTTGGGTTCGCTAGCAAAGGCTTTGGCTGCCTTGTAAGCGTGAGCAAATTGCTCCTGGTTTACG
>JAUVZE010000098.1 GCA_030602665.1 Dehalococcoidia bacterium | reverse complement strand
ACCCGGCCAAACCGGTTAGCCTTAGCCTCTATGCCCATTATTGCTTGCTACTTCATCCGCGCTATTGTAGTAAAGCATAGCAGAGTTGGCGCTGATAGAACAACCAAAGCTAGATAGAAACCCAAACGCTCTCAGATTAGTGGTAGGCTATTCAGGTATGGCTGGTAGGTAAGGAAATTACTTGTCAGCTTCGCCTTCTAAGTTTATGTTGTCTCCTCAAGATGGGCAGAATTTCAGGGATAAATAGCCAATGCCTCAAGCCCGGTAGTTTCGGGCAGGCCGAGCATCAGGTTCATATTCTGGATGGCTTGTCCGGCAGCCCCTTTGACCAGGTTATCAAGGCAGCTAATAACAATGAGCCTCCCCGTCCGGTGGTCAATGGTAGGATGAATGAGACAGAGGTTGCTCCCCCAGGTGTGCTTGGTATGTGGGGGGAATCCTACTATCTTGACAAAGGGTTCATCCCGGTAGAAGTTTAGATAGAGCTGTCTTAGCTCCTCTTCTCCCTTTTTGCCCGCAGCCACTTTGCCTGAGACTAGCGGAGCATAGCAAGTAGTCAGTATTCCCCTGGTCATCGGTATCAAATGGGGAACAAAGGTTACCGAGAGTGACTGTCCGGGCTGAAGCAGATTTAGCTCCTGAGTAATCTCAGGCAGATGTCTATGTCCGGCTAAGGCATAGGCGGCAGCATCCTCATTGGCTTCTGAGTAGTGAGTCTGTAGACTGATGGTCCTACCTGCCCCGGATGCACCCGACTTGCTGTCAATAATAATCTCAGGCTCAATCAGACTCTCCTTAACTACCGGGGCTAAAGCCAGAATGGCTCCAGTGGGATAGCAACCGGGGTTAGCCACCAGCTTGGCTGAGGCAACCTGAGTTCGGTACAGCTCGGGCAGGCCATACACCGCCTGTTTAAGTAGTTGCGGGGCAGGGTGAGGAAAATTATACCACCGTGGATATTCAGCAGCCTCCTTTAGCCTGAAATCAGCGCTAATATCCACCACCTTAATGCCCTGATTCAGCAGTGGTATAACCTCTTTAGCACTCTCTTGGTGTGGCATGGCGGAGAAGGCAAGGTCAACCTCACTCAGCTCAGCTTCAATAACCAGTTCCAGGCTAGACAGGTGGGGAAAAACCTCGCCCAACCTTTTCCCGGCAGCACTCCGCCCGGTAACTGAGGTAAGCTCCACCTCCAGGTGTTGAGCCAGCAGTCTCGCCAGCTCGACACCAGCATAACCGGTAACATTAATAATACCAACCTTGACTTTACTCATTAGAAACCCCCTCTAATCATTCTGTTATTCTTCCTCATCAGGGCTGAATTCAACAAACTCTTGGTCTTGCTGCACAATAGGTAAAGTCCGCTTGATATCAGCTTTTCTCCAGCCAGAGAGCGACAAGACCCTCCTCAGGAATTCAAGACTGGCTTCGTACTCCGGACTTATCAACTCCACGACTCCCAAACTTTTAAGTAGCTCAGCTTCTCTCTTCCTGTGAACCCGGGCCACAATTTTGAGCTTGGGGTTGGTCTTTAAGGCAGCCTTGACAGTACTCACCACCGCTAACGGGTCAGGAAAGGTCACCACCAGTGCTTTGGCTTTAGCTAGGTCTACCCGAGAAAGAACGTGGACATTGCTGGCGTCCCCATAAATGCAGGCTGTCCCGCCACATCGCATCTCAAAAATACGCTCTGGGTCAATCTCAATAACAGTGTGGGGTACACCAGCATCTCGCAGACCCTGAGCCACATTTTGCCCAACTCTGCCGTAGCCAGCGATTACCACCAGATTTGCCACCTTAGCCAGCTCAGACGCAGGCAAAGGGGTTTCTAGTTCTCTAACTCCTGGCGCCGGGGCTAATCTGGTATACAAACGGGAAACTAAGCTCATGGATAACGGCGTTAATAGCATGGTGATTATAGCACTGTCAATGATTAAGGAATAAGACTGGTTAGTGATGATACCCGTACTTACACCTACCGCAGCTAAAATAAAACTAAACTCCCCAATCTGAAAAAGACCAGCGCCAGCCAGAAGCGCTACACCACCGCTATAGCCAAAGAATCGCACAATGCCAAAAACAACCAGGAATTTCGCAAAGATAATAAAAACTACCATTGTGGCTACCATCCACCAGTACTCAACTAGAATCCTCGGATCTAACAGCATGCCCAAAGAGACAAAGAATAGAGCAGCGAAAATGTCTCGTAAGGGGGTAATTTCAGCCAGAGCCTGGTGGGCAAACCTTGTTTCACGGAGCACCAAGCCAATTACAAAGGCACCAAAGACCACCGAAAGCCCGAAAATATAAGTGCCCAAGGCTGCCCCCAGGCATAGAACCAGAACTGTTAGCAGAAACAACTCACGAGAGCGAACCCCACCGACCCTACCCATTAACCAGGGAAGTACCCACAACCCTAAAACAATGGCTATGCCGACAAAAAGGATTGCTTTCCCGGTGGCTATAGTTAAAGCAAGGAAGAAGTTTTCTGACGTCCCCACTAGGAGGGGCACTACTACCATCATTAAGACTACACTTATATCCTGAAGAATAAGAATGGCAATCATAATTCGCCCGTGAACAGAGTCTAGCTCACCTCGGTCCATCAATATTTTGAGGCAGACCATGGTGCTACTGAGGGAGATAACTAGCCCAAACAGAGCAGCCTGGGACAAAGACCACCCAAATAAGGTGCTGCCTACTGCTACGCCTAAGGCAAAAGTAACCACAATTTGAGCTATGCCACCCCACAAACCCACCTTGCCCACTTGCTTCAATTGACTAATAGAGACTTCCAAGCCTAGCGTGAACATCAATAGTGCAACCCCTATGGTTGCCGCAGCTTCCACCATCGTTAAATCACTCACCAAACCGAAGGCGTGAGGGCCTACTGCTACCCCGACTAGGAGGTAACCCAATATCACTGGCTGCCTCAGCCGGTGGGCTACCATCCCGCCCACCAACGCGGCACCTAGTAGAATGACAATGCTAACGACTGGTTCTGCTTGAGGCATGGCTTCTGCTTAAACTCCCGTTGAGCCCAATTTTATCACCACTAACAGTCTCGTTGTGGCTTCATCTAACTACCTATCGTTTGATTTTATTGGGTTAATTTTAGCATATAATAGCCTGCTTAGCACCCAGACCAAGCTAGAGAGTGTTTATTAACCTCACCCCCTGTGTCCCCTCTCCTTGGCAAGGAGAGGGGGGAATGATTATGTAAGAGAGGCTTCGCCTCTCTCTAACTCTCCTTAATCTGGAGCAGTAATCAGGGAGTTTTAGTGGAGAGCTAGACCATCTTTAAATAAGTTTTCTCCTTCTTTTCTTTGAAATCTAATCCCATATCTAGGGCGTCTAAGAGGGGTTGCCGCCCCTCTTTCTCTATCTACCCCTTCCCCTTTGAAGGGGAAGGGGATACAGGGGATAGGGTAGGTAAGGAATTCTTTAATGCCCTCTGCACCGTTCTCTGGCTGAGGCCAAACATCGATGCCAGTTCCTTTACCCCCTTACCCTCAGTGTTAAATAGCCTTACTATTTCCCTGTCTCGCAACCTCTTCAGCCAGCGCTGCCTGCCCCTGGGCTGGTCATAGATACATTTTGGAAACGGACAGTTAAGGCAGGAATCAGCCAAATCACAGCCCTCATCCCGATAATGGCAATACTCCGGTGGCAAATCTAGTTCAGTATTAGCTTGCTCCAAATCCATAGCTTACCTCTAAAAATAGAACTATATAATGCCAAAGTAGCACATATGTTCTACAACGTCAATAGTATTTTGTCGCATTTTGGAGGTTGTTTATTAAGGGGATTTAAAGGGGCGAAGCCATGATAAGAAGATGTTCATATCATAATTCCCTTCCCTCTCATGCAAAGAATACATCTCCCTATTATGGGGAGAGGGATAAAGGGTGAGGGGTTAATAAACAATCCTAAGCGCACTGGGGGCTTGACAAAAGTGGCTATTAATGTTATTATTACTTTAATAAAGCAATATTACAG
>JAUVZE010000096.1 GCA_030602665.1 Dehalococcoidia bacterium | reverse complement strand
CCAGTCGCCCCCGGTTTACCCCGAAGAGGTAGAGCTTGGGTGGTTTGTCCCCCCTGACGAAAGGCTTACCTTTGCGCTCTTTTCTGGCGGCGGTGGCTGGCTCCTCTTTTTCTATTTTCACCTCTCCGGTCTCATCCAGCCAGCGAATCTCGGTAGTTGGGGGTTGACCACGGAGGATGGCATCTACTACTTGGCCAACGTCAAGGTGAATAGCTACTTTGTCCCGGTCCTGAATTTCAATGAGGATATCAAAGGTGGGCGGTGACTTGCGCTCCAGTATGGACTTTTGTGTTCCCCTCCGCTTTGCCTCCTCATCACCCAGGGTTACACTCTGGATACCGCCGATGAGGTCACAGAGGGTGGGGTTCATCATCAGGTTTTCCAGGGTGTTACCGTGGGCGGTGCCGACAAGTTGCACCCCACGCTCAGCGATAGTTCGAGCTGCTTGAGCCTCAAGCTCGGTGCCAATCTCATCAATAACAATTACCTCAGGCATGTGGTTTTCTACCGCTTCAATCATGACTGCATGTTGCCTAGTAGGGGTGGTTACCTGCATCCGCCGGGCATGTCCGATAGCCGGGTGGGGAATATCACCATCCCCAGCAATCTCATTGGAGGTATCAACAATGATGACCCGCTTACCCATGTCATCAGCTAGCACTCGGGCAACCTCGCGTAGCATGGTCGTTTTGCCTACTCCGGGGCGACCTAGTAGCAGCGCACTTTTGCCTGACTGGATGAAGTCTTCAATAATCTTTATGGTGCCAAAAATAGCCCGGCCTACACGGCAGGTAAGCCCGACAATGCGTCCCTTACGATTGCGAATGGCTGAGATGCGGTGCAGGGTGCGCTCAATTCCAGCCCGATTGTCATCTCCAAAGCTACTGATGCGAGAGACTACATACTCAATATCCGGCTCAATAACTTCTTGAGGATTGAGAACTACCTCCCGCTGAGGGAAGCGAGCTTCAGGGGGACGACCCATGTCCAGGACTACTTCCAGTAGCTCACTGATGTTTTCTTGCTGGCACAATGGCTGGCGAATATGAGATGGTAGAATATCAAGCAGAGCATCAAGGTCATCGGTAGTTACCTTGGGCAAAATGTCCTCCTCTAACCTAGATTCATTGACGACCGCTCACAATATCTAGAAAGTATTGATGGAATCTCAGGTCGTTAGTCAACTCGGGGTGAAAAGCACAAGCCAGCAGCTTCCCTTGCTTGGCGGCAACGTCAGTGCCATTAGCTAACCTGGCTAGTATTTCTACTTCACTACCTGCCTGCTCAATTAATGGGGCGCGGATAAATATGCCAGGAAAGGGCTTTTCTCCCAGGACTGGTATTTTGAGCTCGGTCTCAAAGCTATCTGTCTGCCGGCCGAAGGCATTGCGCCTGACAGTTATGTCCATAACGCCTATTGGTTCTGCGTCCAAATCTGAAATCTTGTTGGCTAGGAGTATCATGCCGGCGCAGGTTCCAAATATCGGTAGACCATTTTTAGCTAGCTCTCTTATTTCGGTCACCAGGTTATAAGCTAACATCAGCCGGCTGATAGAGGTGCTTTCTCCACCAGGAATGATTAGCCCGTCCAAACCCCTCAGTCCTTGGAGCAAGCGGACGGGCAAAGCCTCTACTTCCAGTTGACGCAGTATAGCTATGTGCTCAGCAAAGGCTCCTTGCGAGGCAAGGACGCCAATTCTCATGTTACCACCCTCTAGGTGCTAGCAGTTCCTCGGTAGGGATTTGCTTTATATCTAACCCGGGCATAGCTTCACCCAGCTTCTTGGAGACCTCAGCAATGATTTCCGGGTCTTGAAAGTGGGTAGTTGCCTTGACAATAGCCTTAGCCATAACCTCAGGGTTACTGGATTTAAATATGCCTGAGCCAACAAAGACGCCGTCAGCGCCTAGCTGCATCATCAGGGCGGCGTCGGCTGGGGTAGCTACCCCACCAGCGGCAAAGTTAACCACGGGTAGCTTTCCGGTGTTATGTATCTCGGCCACCAGTTCAAAGGGGGCTCCTATTTCTTTTGCCTGCGCCATCAGTTCCTCCTGGGGTGTGCTGACCAGTTGGCGGATGCCGCCCATCACGGCCCGCATGTGCCTGACGGCTTCAACAATGTTACCCGTGCCGGCTTCGCCCTTGGTTCTAATCATGGCTGCCCCTTCCCCAATACGACGCAGCGCTTCGCCCAGGTCACGACAGCCACAGACAAAGGGAACCTTGAAGTCATGTTTCCAGATATGGTGGCTTTCATCAGCCGGGGTAAGCACTTCAGATTCGTCTAGGTAGTCTACGCCCAGCGCCTCAAGCGCCTGAGCCTCCACAAAGTGGCCGATGCGGCACTTAGCCATTACCGGGATAGAAACTGCTTTCATAATGGCTTCAATAACCGTTGGGTCAGCCATGCGAGCGACACCGCCGGCAGCCCGAATATCGGCGGGCACTCTCTCTAGTGCCATCACCGCACAGGCACCTGCTTCCTGGGCAATCTTGGCATGCTCTGGAGTGACCACATCCATAATTACTCCACCCTTTAGCATTTGAGCTAACCCAGCTTTAACCTTCCATGTGCCTCTTTCCATAGCATCCTCCTTACCCCTATAGCAAACTCTCTACATATGTATTCTACTATTGTTTTGATTGTTTATCAACCTCACCCCCTTTGTCCCCCTCTCCTTCAAAGGAGAGGGGGATTGGTTATGTAAGAGAGGCGGAGCCTCTCTTTGACTCTCCTTTAGTATTTACTCTTTCAAAGAGGAGGAAAAAGACTCTCGACGGGGCTTCGCCTCTTCAAGATACCTTGATTTTAGGGAAGGTTTTACGAATTTAATAGCTCTTTCGGGAGATTTTTCTATCCTGGTTATCGTAGAGCACGGCTATATCAGGTTCAGTGTTGTTCCAAATGGCTTGGCTATATTCAAAACTGAACCCTCCCCACTCAGGATGATACTCGTTAGTATAAACTCGGATGCTTTTGCCCGGAGCCAAGATATAGGGTGGAAAAGTAAATGATGGATACCCATCTGATATATCCATTAGCACACAACCAGATAAATCTTGAGGCTGGTTTCCAAGATTGGTGATTTCTACATATTCATCAGACTCTACATGAGGCACTAGGCCATCATAAAAAATGTAAGTAATGTGGACATTTTGAACTGTTATAGGTGGCGTTAGTTTACTCACTTGCCAAATCCCTATTTCGTCCTGCCTTGCCTCTGCCTCAGCTTCCTCTAGGGTGTTCTGGTATTTGGTATCAGGTTCGTAGACCTTAGCCCAGGCAAACCCCTGCCTTACCAGCTCAGCATTGACAAAGATATCATCAACATAAACATAACGTAGAAGCCGTCCGTATTTGTCAGTTTCGGAGACATCTTTCTCCAACCGAACGGTTTCTCCTTCTACTAGCTGCCGGTTAAATCTAGTAGCCTCTTGTGCCAGGGCACAATATTCGGCTCGTGTGTCGTCCAGTTCTGGTGTATCTATACCAATATAGCGAACCTTGTATATTGTGCCAGCAATATCAACCTCAATGGTGTCACCATCAATCACCCTGGTGACCAGAGGAGCAGTAGGCGCTGCACAACCAATGGCTAAGATTAGGAGAAGCAGTGTCAAGATAGCATTAATATATTTTATCTTCATATTAAGTTTACACGAGCGGTTTTTTGGATGGTATGCCGGGGCGGCGAGGATAAAGCTTGGGTGTTGGCGATACCTTGTCAATTACTATTAACCAGCGTTTGTCGGTAAACTCCTCTAGGTCAATCCTTTTCACCTCTTGTAGCTTACCACCCAGAAGCCCAATTGCCTTGTCTGCTTGGCTTATTTCTAGGTCAATAGCCCCCTTCTTCTGAGCGATAAAGCTGCCACCAATAGTGCCAAAGGGTAGGGTTAATTCAACCAGGGTGGGGAGTGGGGCAACACCCCGGGAAAGCACCACATCAAATTTCTCCCGATATTGAGCCTTATGGGCAACTTCCTCAGCCCGACCAACTACAATTTCAACATTATCCAGTTCAAGCTTGTGGTGGAGGTAGTGTAAGAAAGCGGCTTTTTTAGCTGTAGCCTCAAGCAACACCAGCTTTATCTGGGGGAAAAGAATCTTAAGGGGCAATCCGGGTATGCCAGCACCGGTGCCAACATCAATAAGGCGGAGGTCGGTATTACGTGGTTGCCAAGCCAGGGTTACCGTGAGTGAATCAAGGAAGTGCTTTATCTGCACCTCTTCATAG
>JAUVZE010000024.1 GCA_030602665.1 Dehalococcoidia bacterium | reverse complement strand
CCTCCGGGTCGATTACCTTTGTGCCTGAGATAGCGTCGACTCCGTAGTCAAAGAGAACAGGGGATAGGGGAGTAGTACCCCCTAGGACGATAACATAGGCTTTGGGATGACAGAGGCTGAGCAGGTGCTCTATGGTATGGTTAATGAAGGCGGTGCCGGTAATACCTATAACATCAGCCCGGGGGAGAAGATTTTCCGCCTCGTCTTCGGTGAAGTCCCCTTCCCGTGGATGTTGCTCAATTACCCATAGTTCCTTTGCCACCCGGCGTAGCTCTGGAACGAAGGGGAAATGACCTATGAGGGCTACTTTCTTGCCCTCACCCCTCTCAGCAAGGAGGTCCTTAGCGTTAAGATGAACACACTTCCCCTCGTCAACCTCAAGCAGTGAGTTAATGGTTGCCATACCGATAGTTGCTTCAAGAAGACTTGGTGAATAAGCCATTTGAGCTACTTCCAACGCCCTTTTGCCAATCAATGTTCCTGCTTCCTTCACTGGAGCAACATCCTGATGATGACCGTGACTGTGTAATGTTGATGCCAGTCCGCAGTTATGCGTCAGCACTGCTGTCTGAAAAGGTCCCTGGCGTATATCCTTCACTACATCGTCTTGTCTCAGTGTTGCCAGTAAATCATCAAGAATCTTCATTTCTTTAAATGAACTTAAGCAATATGGACATATGTTCATAATTATAGTAGCATATCAATGATATGCTGTCAAGGACTGTGGTGTTATACGTGGCGACATAATTATCACCATATTACCCAGCTAGCAGATAACCACACTGTTGCCAGTCCTGCAGTCTTGTTATATTATTAAGTGGTAAGTGAATAAAAACCATTTTTAAGGGGAGGACTATATGTGGCTTCAAACCAGGATGTTCTTACTTGTTGCTGTTCTGTTTGGCATCCTCTACGGCGTAATCACCGGTATAGGTACCTGGATGGGAGCGGGAAGTGCCGTGTTGTATATCGTTATAGCTTTTGTTTTTCTCGGTATCCAGTATCTGGTTGGCCCTTATATAGTCGCCCGGACGATGAAGATAAAGTGGGTTTCGGAAAAGGAGGAGCCAGGGCTACATCGAATGGTGGCGGAACTTGCTAGGGATGCGCATCTGCCTAAACCTAAAGTTGGTATCTCCCAGCTGGCTATACCCAATGCCTTTGCCTTTGGTCGAACACGGCGGGATGGGCGAGTTTGTGTTACCCGAGGCATTCTGAATCTACTAAACAAAGACGAATTGAGGGCGGTACTGGGTCACGAACTATCTCACATCAAACACCGTGACATGGCAATTATCACCCTACTTTCAGCTATCCCGCTAATAATGTACTGGATTGCCTGGGGTATAATGTGGAGAGGAGCTTTCGGTGGCCGTAGCCAAGGGGGTGGTTACGCCGCTCTAATTGGGCTTGGCGCCTTCCTCCTCTACTTCATCACCAACCTCCTAGTGCTCTATGGCTCCAGAATACGTGAGTACTATGCTGATCTGGGAAGCGTTCAGTTAGGGAACATGCCACATCACCTGGCTACTGCCTTGTATAAGCTGGTTTACGGCAATGCCCGCTTCAGGAACAAGGAGGAATTGAAGCGAGTTGAGGGGGTTAGGGCCTTCTTTCTCAATGACCCTGCCCGGGCGTGGCGTGAAGTTAGAGAACTATCCCAGATTGACCGGGACATGAGTGGCACTATTGATTATGACGAACTCATGGAACTGCGCCAGAAGGAAGTGCGGCTAGGCACTGGTGATAAATTGATGGAGCTTTTCACCACGCACCCTAACATGCTCAAAAGGATAAAACACTTATCCACCCTGGTGGTTTGAGGATGAGCCTCAATAAACTCTAGATTACGGTCTATTTCTGAACCTTTTAGGTTCCCGGGATGTAAGCCTATTGACGGATAAACGAAGTCCTTATAGGCTTGAGCAAGGTGCAAAACTTTTTGATTGGACTCATAATCAGAGCCAACCCCGATTATAGCGATAATATTGGCTGACCTAGCTACAGACTTTCTGCTCTTAAAACTAGCTTTTCCGACAGTTTAACTAACGCTCAATCTGCTTAATCTGATAATGTAGCTTACCGGCGGGTGCTACCACCTCTATAATCTCCCCTCGGCTTCGACCGAGTACTGCCTTACCTATAGGTGAAGCACTAGATATCCTGTCTTTGGTTGGGTCGGCTTCCCTGGGACTAACTATCATATAGCGCACTTCTTCATCGGAAGCTACATTGCGCAGGAGGATGCTATCACCAACACTGGCTCTTAGGGCGACCTCTTGTTTTTCATCTATAATAGTTGCTGACTTCAGAGTCTCTTCCAGCTTCCTAATCCGCCCCACTAGTTGCCCATGTTCTTCTCTAGCTGCCTCTAAAGGAGCATTCTCACGGAAGTCCTTATCAGCCGCTGCCCGACGCATTTCATCAATAACCTGAGCGCGCTTACCCTTAAGGGCAACCAGCTCCGTTTCCAGTTCAGCATATCCCTGCCGAGTCAAGGGGGTATCCTGTAGTAAGCTCTGCCTGGTTGAAGCTGGTAACCTGGTTTTCCCAAGCTTGGTCTTAAAGTGGGCAGATAGATTACTCTTACACCAGCCTTGCTTACTGGCATAAATCAAGAAGGCTCGTATTAACCCAAAATTCTTCATATAGCTGGTATCTGATAATGATAACCGCTGAGCGTAGTTAGCCACCTCAGGGGGAGTAAGTCCAGCTAAAGGTCGTTCCCAACCAAACCAGCGAACAAACTTATATACCTCCTGCTGGCTCATCGCCCTTTCCTCAGATGCCAAGCTGGCTAAAAAGCGGCTGGCGGCTTCACCCAGACTTAGATTCTGTCGGCTAACACTCACCTCTAAAATCCTCTCCTAAATATATATTGTCAGGCTTTAGCCCTACCTAATTCTAAACACTAATCAATTACTGGTCAATAGCCTATATATAAGGTTGCTTAGCAACCTATCCCCCTGACCCCCTTCCCTTAATAAGGGAAGGGGGAGTACTAGGTAAGAGAGGGGCTTTGCCCCTCTCTAAAATCTCTCCCCCCTCTCCTTGAAAATGAGCGGGATACTAAAAGAGAGGCCGAGCGAGGCTTAGCCTCTAAACATGATTATAGGGAGTTTTAGAGGGACGAAGTCCCTCTAACATAACCAATTCCCCCTCCCTTTATAAGGGAGGGGGACAAAGGGGGAGGGTTACCTCATAAAAACCTAAGGGGATGAGGTTAATAAACAATCTCTATATATCAACGCTAGTTACAAGTCGAAATCTCTATTCCCCAGCCGAAAGGGAATTTTCATCACCTCAAGAGCCTTGGATAATGCCCGGTGCCCCACTAACCGCAACACCGCCTTACCATGCCAGTCAAAAGACAAATCCTTGGCTTTAAGCAAAGCTTCATCAATACCATTGGATTTTATTATGTCAAATATCCTGTCTATCCGCTGGTCACTCAGGCGTTCATAAAATTTCCGGGCGTAATAGTCTATTCCCAGCTCCCTCCCCAGTTTCTGTCGCCATCCCCGCTCATAGTCAGCTAGACCCCGGGCAGAGAGGTTATCAGTCGCCAGGCACCGATGTAAAGTGTTAGCTGCTATCTCAGCTGAGAGCAGCTCAAAATAAATGCCGCCGCCGGTGGTTGGCTTCACCTGCCCAGCGGCATTACCTATCACCACCAGCCTGTCACTACAGGTTCTAGGTAGCGGTTTTAGGGGGACTCCTCTATAAATTGGTTCAACCTCAGCCGAAACTACCTTCCCCTGGTTTAACAGGCTTAACATCAACCGTTTCAGGTAAAGCCCCGGATTGCGCCGTGCCAGCAGCCCCACCAGAGCCTTCCGAGGCGAAGTTGGCACTAACCAAGCAAAGAAGCCAGGGGCTATCTCCCGACCGAAATAGACTTCAACCTCGCCTACCCCAGCCGTCACCTCCACTTCAACCTGACCTCCAACAGCAAAATCACCAACCTTACCTAGACCCAACCCATCAGCGAATTTTGAGCCAAAGCCGGTGGCAATAACCACTGCCCTGGCCTCAAGGCCCACCCTTTCTCCCTGACAGGTTGCCTTAACGATAACACCACTATCTCTAACCTCCAAATCTGTAGCTAAACTGTCTAAGCGGTAATCCGCCCCTTGAGCCTGAGCCCGGCTAGCCATAGCCCGGTCAAAGGCAGCCCGGTCGATAACACATGCCTGAGGCTCCTTACGCCACAGCCTAATCAATTTCCCTGAAGGTGAAAATAACCGGGCACTGTTCAACTGTCTCAAAACAAGGCTATTATCAATAGCAAAATTACTAATGCACTCCTGGCTGACAATGCCGGTGCAGCAGACCTGTTCTCTCAACTGCTTATGCTGCTCTAGCACTACCACCCCATAGCCCATCCCAGCCAGTTTACCAGCCACATAGCTGCCCACCAACCCACCCCCTATGACTATCACATCATACAATGGTAATAAAACCTCCTGCTTGAGCTAAGTTCCAAAGAGAGCAGGCTAACCATCAGTTACGTCCCTAACTCAGAACGGATGCGAAGAAATCTTATCAGGTTATCACGGGTAACTAGCCCGATAACTCTATCCCCGCTTACTACCGGCATCTGGTTTATATCATCCGCCTCCATCTGCTCTAAAAGGCTGAGAGCATCCTGGTCAGGATGAACTACCTTCAGCTTGTCGACCGGGGTCATTATCTCCCTTACCGGAGTCGCCTCCCAGCTTGGTTGAGAAACAGACTTGATATCGTCCAGCGTCAAAATACCCACTAACCGGCCCTCATCGGCTACCATAAATACGTGATGCCCACCGGTCAAGATGTAACCTTGAACTAGCTCCCTAACCGTAATATTGGACGGAACCGTCGGGTAGACAGAGGTCATCACCTGTGAAGCGCTAAACCCGTGGAGAGTATCACGCCACTTAACCTGACGATAGCTAGACGAGGCAGCATTTTCCAAGAACCAGCCAATAAAGGCCAGCCACAAACCACTAAACCAGCCCAACCCAAAAGGACGTAATAAGATTACCAAGATGCCTAACAGAATAAACAGGTAGCCGACACCCTGTCCCACCCGCACTGCAATCTGGGTGGAGCGTCTGTAGTTACCAGTAAAGCGCCACAGTAAGGAACGGAAAACCCGCCCACCATCTAAGGGAAACCCGGGGATGAGGTTAAATACAGCCAGCACCACATTTATTTGAGCTAGCCAAAAAGCCAGAGCAGCTATCGGCTCAATTACACCCTGAGTAGATAACCAAAGTAGAGCAAACAAGCCACCAATTACCAAGCTGCAGGCAGGACCAGCGGCCGCCATTTTTAGTTCCACGCCAGGGCGTGCTGCCTCTCTGGCCATTTGAGCCACGCCACCAAAGATAAAAAGGGTAATACCTTTTACCGGGATACCATAAAACCTAGCAACCAAGCTGTGAGCTAACTCATGGGCCACTACTGAAGCAAAAAACAGTAGGCTGGTAACTATGCCAATAATCCAATAGGTCAAACCAGTCCAGCCAGGATAAAGCGCCGGAAAAACCTGCCATGATAGAGAGAAGGTTATCAAAAGAAATATTATGAACCAGGTATAATGCAACCGGAACTGTATATCAAAAATTCGGCCTAAATTAAATGCACTACCCATTTTCACATCTCAGCCTAATTCTTGCCGCTAGGTCTGCAATCCACCATCAGGCAGTATAAATATAGCCAATGAGCTTGTAGGCCAGTTTGGCTGCCAAAAAGGCACAGGAGAGTGGCCCCTCGTCGGGGCAGAGCTCCACCAGGTCAAAACCCACAATTCGCTTGGACCTGGCTACCTCACGCAGCAAATTTAGTAGCTCATACCAACCAATACCCCCTGGCTCAGGAGTGCCTACCGCCGACATAATTGATGGGTCAAGAACATCCAAGTCTATAGTTATGTAAACTTCATTAGAAAGTGTGGCTATTATATGATTTATGGAATCCCCGGCTAAAATTAGGCCGTTGGCATAAACGGGTTTTATACCAGCCTCATCAATAAACCTATGTTCCTCCTCACTCAAACTACGGATGCCTACCGGGACAATAGGACATAGCTCACAAACTCGCCTCATAACCGTGGCATGGCTAAACCTGGTTCCGAGATAGCTATCACGCAGGTCAGCATGAGCATCCAGTTGCAGTACCGACAGGGCCTGATGCTTTTCCCGATACGCCTTAACCATGCCCAGAGTCAGAGAATGCTCTCCACCCAGCATGAGCAACGTCTTGTTTTTATCAAGCAACCCCCTAGCCACCGTATAAACTCGCTGGGTCATATTCTCTGGACTGGTCATATCTGGCTGTATTTCCGGCAGGGTGTGTATCCCCACCCGATAGATTTCCCGCTTAAGCTCCAGGTCATAGAGTTCTAAATACCGAGAGGCATCAATAATCGCCCTAGGACCGTCACGAGCACCACTCCGCCAATCAGTGGTGCTGTCATAAGGCACTGGCAAGACGACAACCCTGGAGTTTTCCCAATCAGAATAGGGGGGTGAAATACCAGCGAAGTTCCGTGGTGGAGAGAATAATTCCTGACTCATTGTGGCTTCAAAAGAGCTGTTTCACCCATTTGGTCTAAATAGCTTGGACTCACCGTTCTATCAAGAAGGTAAGTTTTTACCTCGGTTAATTGAAGCCTATCACTAAGGTCTTTGATAGTCTGACTGGCATCAAAGCCTTTGCACGAGAATACATCTATGTGGACATAGCGCTGCTCAACGAAGGTATGAATGCTGATGTGGCTCTCAGCAATAAGAACAAACCCTGATACCCCCCACTCCTCAGGCTTAGCCCCCACATACCTGAGTACATAAGGAGGAGCAATCTTGGTCATGCCAATCTCAGCGGGATATTGGTCTAATAACTGATAAATAAACTCCTCGCTCTGCAAGATATCTGGGTTACTGCTATAGCCATCAATAATTAGATGCATTGGAACCTCCAGAGCGTTTGTATTCCGCTGCCCAAGGTACTTTTGGCACTATCAACCCAATGATATTAACATACCATGCCCCCTAACAGTCAAGGACAGATAGCCTAAAATATAATGATTTCTGCTTTCACTAATGTATCTATGACGGCTGCAGTATCTCTATGGCAACCTCAGCAGCTCGCTTCCCGGAGAGCAGCATGCCACCGAAGATAGGTCCCATTCTGGGGGCGCCGCAAACAGCATTGGCCGCCATGCCAGTCACAATTAAGCCGGGGTAGACCTCTTTGGTGTTCTCCACTATCTTCCTTTCGGCCACCTCAGCCCACATCGACTTCTCCCCCATTATTCCACCCCCCTCCGTCCGTAGTCTACCACCAAGTTTATTCACCACTATATGGCAGATTTCACTGGCATGGCCGGTAGCGTCTATTACCACCTTTGACCTTATGGCTAGGGGGTCCACGTGCAGGCCAGCTAAAGTAACCGCACTCCAATTCAATACCAAGCCGCTTATCCTATCATTCTGCCGGATCATGACATCCTCAATGCTCATCAAATTAAATATCTTAACTCCCGCCTGGATTGTCTTAAAGCAAATAGCTGAGGCTGCCTCCACAGAATCAGCGGTATAGTAGCCCTTTTCATACTCTTTAGTTCTGACATTAAACTCGCCCAGTATTTCCTTAGCCTCCTCTTGCACCACGATAGTATTGAACATCATCCCCCCGCCAGGCATACCACCTCCAGGACGAAGACTTCTCTCAAAAATGACTGTTTTTACTCCCTCTTTCGCCAGATAGTAAGCCGCCGTCATACCGGCTGGCCCAGCACCACCAATAGCCACCTCAACATCCATCGCCTCTTGGAAGTCTTCGGTGAAACTTCTGGTTATCGCCCTGGATATGGTTATATCATCAAGCTGCATATTCCCTCCGGTTGTAATTCTTTTTATCCTCACTAGCTAGCACTTAGGCGCTGAGATACCTAAATACTTTTCCATCAATGCCATAGCACAGAACTTACCACACATACTGCAAGTAGTTCCAGCGGTAGTATGTTTACTGTGAACCTGGCGGGACCGCTCCGGGTCTAGAGAAAGCCTGGTTTGCTCTTCCCAATCAAGCCTCTTTCGAGCCAGAGACATTTCCCTATCCCACTGCTCAGCATCCTTTACTCCCTTAACAATATCGCCAGCATGAGCGGCAATGCGTGAGGCTATCACCCCTTGCCTCACATCCTCAGGGTCGGGTAGAGAAAGATGCTCGGCGGGTGTTACATAGCATAGAAAATCAGTACCGGCAGCGGCAGCAATAGCGCCACCAATGGCTCCGGTGATATGGTCATAGCCAGCACCAACATCAGTCACCAGCGGTCCCAACACATAAAAGGGGGCTCCCTTACAGATAGCCTTCTCCAACCGAACATTAGCCTCAATTTGATTTAAGGGCAGGTGTCCCGGTCCCTCAACCATTACCTGAACCCCAGCTTGCTGAGCCCGCTCGACTAACTCCCCGATAATAAGTAGCTCCTCTACCTGAGCCCGGTCGGTAGCATCAGCCAGGCTACCAGGACGCATACCATCACCAAGGCTCAGTGTTACATCAAACTCTCTGACTATCTCAAGTAAGCGGTCATAGTACTCATAGAGTGGATTTTCGCGCTCATTGTAGAGTATCCAGCCTATCAGGAAAGCACCCCCTCTAGATACCACATCAGTTACCCTTCCCTGCTGCTTAAGTCGGGCAATGGCTGACTGGGTTACGCCACAATGCACCGTTATGAAATCAACTCCATCACGGGCATGCTCTTCAATAACAGCAAAGAGGTCATCAGCAGTCATTTTGACAATAGCATCATATCTATCTATCGCCTCAATCCCGGCTTGATAAATAGGCACGGTGCCTACCGATAAAGGGCTAGCGGCAATAATAGCTCGGCGAATGGCTGATATATCACCACCGGTGCTCAAATCCATAACTGTATCTGCCCCTGAGTCAATAGCCACTCGCAGCTTTTCCAGCTCGGTATCAATATTGCCGAAGTCAGAGGAGGTACCAATATTGGCATTAACCTTGGTCTTAAGCCCCTGACCAATACCACAAGGAACAAGATTGGAATGTTTAATATTAGCCGGGATTACTATCGTTCCCTTAAGCAAACCCTGCCGAATGAACTCAGCTTCCACCTTCTCCCGCTGTGCCACCCGAACCATCTGGGGAGAAACGACACCTTTCCTAGCCAATTCCAGTTGAGTCATATCTACCTCCACAAAAAATAGAACCAAGGGCTTCGGCGGTTATCATCAGACCCTTGGCCTAAGTCACTGCCGCTTCCCTACGCTCGCATTACCGAGATCAGGTTCACAGGGTTGGCATCAAAACACCTCTCAGCCTTTGAGCACCCCTAGCGGTTAACTATTCACTTTACTGTAAGTATAACATAAGCTTGCCTAAAATGCAATGTATGATACTGCCTGCTCCATTTGACAGGGGGGAGGTAGCGCATTATAATTTATTCTGAAGGTGGGCTGAAAAATAACCAATTAATGACCGAATCAAAGGCTATTAGGGGGTGGAAAATGAGGTAGTTAATGGAATAACGAGGGTGACTAAATAAATATAAGGAGATTAAAATGACAAGGAAAAAACTATTGATGTTGCTAGGTAGTGTCTGCCTGGCCCTGATGCTGGCAATACCGATGATAGCAGGTTGTGCTGCGCCGACACCAACCCCAACCCCAACGCCAGCTGCTGACCCACTTGACGAGCCTCTGGTTCCAATGGCTTTATCTTTTGGCAGTGGTGGGCTTGGAGGCACCTACTATCCCTTTGAGGGAGGGGTGGCTGAGTTAATTAATAAAAATCTCTCTGGATTCAGAGCCACTGTTGAGGTTACAGGTGGCTCGGTGTCGAATGTAAGGCTGGTTCAGTCGGGCGAAGCCCAGCTGGGCGGTACACAGACAGATGTGGCAAAGGAAGCTTATGAGGGAATCGGGAGATTTGAGGGAGAAAAGCTAGGGAGCCTCCGCGGCCTTTTCAGCATGTTTCCCGAGTACGCGCACATTGTAACTTTGGAGAGCAGCCCTATCTATTCAATAGCAGACATCGTGGGTAAAAGATTCTCCACAGGCCGCCCAGGAAGTGGCACAGAGGTCATATGCAGGTATATTTATACCGCATTAGGCTATACGGATGATGATTTCGTAATCAGCCGGCTGGGTTTCGGTGAGCAGGTAGCGGCCTTGAAGGACGGGACGTTGGACGTTGGCTTTTGGATCGTGGGAATGCCTACGTCTTCAATTATCGACTTGGCTACTACTCATAAAATAAGGATTATTCCGGTTACTCCTGAAGAAGTGGAAAAGGTAAATGCAGCTTATCCTTACTATTTTGCCGGGACTATACCAGCAGGAACCTACTCGGGGGTTGATGTGGATGTGCCATCCCTCTTCGTAGGCAGTATCATAGCTGTCCACGAAGAAATGCAATATAGACTTGCCTATGAAATCGTGAAACTAGTATATGAGAATCTTGACTACTTGAGGACAGTCCATGTTGCCGCCAACCACACAACCTTGGAAAGCGGTCC
>JAUVZE010000001.1 GCA_030602665.1 Dehalococcoidia bacterium | reverse complement strand
GAAAAAGAGAGCTTTTATTCCCAAGAGACTGGTTGAGGAATCGCTAAAGTCGGTTCCATCATCAATCAAGCTCTATGACCGAAACGGCAGCCTTGACATGAATTCGGAGGGGAACAACTTCTATTTTAACGGCATGCCGACTCCTACAATATGGGACTCAGAGCTGAACCAGTTCAGGGAGTCTCTCACCGAGGACGCCATCAACCATATCAAGCTGGTTGATGCCCTTGACAATATAGATGGGCAGCTCCCCTTCTTTGGCACTGAGCTCCCAAAAGAGGTCTGGGATTGCCACAAGGTCTGTTTATCCCTGAGGTATTCGACTAAGTCGGTCGGGGCCTCGCTTTATGTCAAAGAGAGCTTTGAAGTATTTAAGGATTTCTTGGTGGCCATTCGGGGTAGTGAGAGGGCTCTCCAAGAGAAACCCTTGCTCATCCTTTCAGTTTGCCCCTCATCCCCCCTGAAGTGGACTGAACTTTGCTGCCATGCCCTGATACGAGGTGCTGAGAACTGGATTCCGTCAATACTAATACCCATGCCTTTAGCTGGGGCTACAGCTCCGGTCACAATGGGAGGATGTGTTGTTCAGCACGCTGCCGAGAACCTAACTGGGGTGGTGATAAGCCAGCTTACCAGCCGGGGCTCGTCCATCATCTGGGGAGCCAGCCCAGTAATCTTTGATATGCACTGGGGCACCACACCTCTGGGAGCCCTTGAGACGGCGATGATGAATATAGCCTGCAACGAGGTGGGGAAATACCTTGGAATGCCAACCGGGGTCACTATGGGCTGTGATGCCAAGTGCCCTGATTCGCAAGCGGGACTGGAGATGGGAATGGGTATTATCTTGGCTAGTCTCAGCCAGGCCAACATAATATCGGGCGCAGGGATGCTGAATTTTGAGACTGCTCAAAGCCTGGAAAAGTTGGTGATTGATAATGAGATTTGCGGGATGGCCCGCCGCCTGGTGCGGGGGATTACTCCAAGGGGGGAACGCCTGGCGGAAGACCTGTTTACCGAGAGATTATATGAAGGAGACCATTTCCTGCTCTCCCCGACTACTATGAAATGGTTTAGAGAGGAGTTTTTCTACCCCGGGCCGGTAATCAGTCGGGAAAAGGATCAGGTGTGGATGGAAAAGGGGGCTACCACGGCAGAGCAGCGAGCAAAGGAGGAGGTCAAAAGAATCTTGGCTACACACCAGCCGGAACCCCTTGACGAAGACATTGATAGAGAGCTTATAAGAATCATGACAAAGGCTGCAGGAAAATACGGCATGGACAAACCGCCCCTATAGCCGAAAATACATCGCTGGCAATACCACCAGCTTTTCGTCAAGAGATAAAGGAAGCATCATAGGTCTGGACAGGGAAAAGGTAGTTGAGTTTACCAGAAAGGCACTGGATGAGGAAGATAAAGCCTAAAAAACTCCTTATGACTACCTGCGAGGTTGAGAAAGAGACAATGGGAATCAGTATTGCTGCTTGAAAAACCAAGGCCGCGGATTTATAATTTGCGAGGTTTGTTGGCTTTAATTATGATAAAATGGGTGGGGCTAAGTATACCCGAAGGAGGTTTGTCACAAAATGAGTCTACGTGAAGTGCTTGAAAGTGGTAAGTTCGCCGTCACTGTTCAGATTGACCCGGCTAAGGGCGTGGATGTCACTGAATTTCTCAATAATGTTGAACTATTACGGGGCAAGGTTGATGCAGTTAATGTCAGCGACCAGCAAAGCGCCGTGATGAGATTGGGCTCATTAGCTGGTTGCTGTCTGCTTAAACAAAAAGGCATAGAGCCGGTCTTGCACATGACCTGTCGTGACCGTAACCGAATCGCCTTACAATCTGACTTACTTAACGCTTATGTTCTTGGCATTCAGAATATCCTTTGCCTCACCGGTGACGATATTGATTCGGGTGACCACCGACAACAGGCTAAGCCTGTCTTTGACCTTGATGATTCTGCTTCCTTACTCCAAGCTGCCCGAGGATTGGAGCAAGGCAAAGACTTGGCTGGTAAGGAGCTGAGGGGTGCTCCTCACTTCTTCCTCGGGGCTTGTGTTACGCCAGGGGCTGAGCCTGTAGAACCAGAGCTTATCAAAATGGAGAAAAAGGCTAAAGCTGGCGCCCAGTTTTTTCAAACTCGGGCTATTTACGAACCCAAGAAGTTTGAAACATTCATGCAGGAGGCTAAAAAGCTCAGCGTGCCAGTGTTGGTTGGTATAATGTTACTTAAGTCGGCATCCATGGCAAGATTTATGAACAGGAACATTGCCGGCATCTATGTCCCTGACGAGCTTCTTGACGAGATGGAGGAAGCTGAAGACAAAGTTCAAAAAAGCGTTGAAATAGCCGCTCGCTTGATTAATGAAATGAAAGATATGTGCCAGGGAATCCATATCATGGCTATGGGTTGGGAGTCCAGAGTGGGAGCAGTCTTGGATGCTGCCGGATTTTAACATGCCCTATTGCCTTAGTTGTTCCACTATCTTGCCCTTAGGGTCACGGATAATGACCTCCAAAGGCATATGTCCAGGTAATGTATGGGTAGCGCAAGCCAGGCAGGGGTCATAAGCCCTGAATGCCATCTCCACCATGTTCAGGAGTCCCTGGTCAACCTTCCAGTTTTTGATGAGGCTCTGGGCTGCCTTCTTTACCGACATGCACATGGGTCCATTATTCTGCCCAGTAGCCACAATAAGGTTTACTTTCTTAATGATTCCCTCTTCATCTGACCAATAATGATGGAATAATGTTCCCCGGGGTGCTTCCACACAGCCAAGTCCTTCACCTGGCTTCTCTTTGGGGATAGTTCTAATATCTTTACTGGTAATGTCCTTATCTGTGGCTAATTCCAGCAGCCTCTCTGAAGCATACATAATCTCCACAATCCGTGCCCAGTTAAATGCTAGTGTGGCGTGCGATGGCTTGTCCCCTAGTATGTCAAACATCCTATCATACGCCTCTTGGGCTAAGGGGGTAGCCATGCCATCGGCTACATTTAACCGAGCCAAGGAGTTGACCCTGTAAATGCCGCTATCCTTGCCATCAACCAATCCCTTCCATCCTATACCCTTTAGATAAGGGAACTTGAGATATGACCAAGGTTCGACATGCTCCTCAATGTAGTTTAAGTAGTCCTTTGGCTTAAACTTGGCATATTCCTTGCCCTTCTGGTCTACTACCTTTATATCTCCATCATAGAAGTTCACCTTGTTATTCTCATCCACCATACCCATATAATATGTTTCATGGTGGTAAATGTCGCCAGTAATCAAATCCATATAGACTTTGTTCTTTAGAATTAAGTCATCTACTAACTGTAGGGAAAACTTGGCAAAGTCTATCAAAGATTTAGCCATCTCTTCTATTTCTTTTCGTTCTTCCTCTGTTATCGCTTTAGACATTCCTCCAGGGAGACCACAAACTGGATGGGTAGCTTTGCCACCAATCATCTCTTGGATTCTCTGGGCATAGCCCCGAGCAGCAATAACCTTCTTCCCGGTATCTAAGCCGACTGCTTCTATAACGCCAAGGATATTCCTCTTTGAAGGGTCGGCATCTGGTCCTAGGACAAAATCCGGTCCGGCTAAGGCATAAAAGTGGGCAATGTGGCTATGGAGCATATGGGCGCAATAGAAGAGTTCCCTTAGTTTTTTTGCTGGTTCTGGTGGGTCTACATTAAAGACAGCGTCTACTGCCTTAGAGGAAGCCATGTGGTGAGCACCAGGGCAAACACCACAGATTCTGGTAGTTATCCGAGGCATCTCCTCTACCGGCCTCCCTTGGCAAAACCTCTCAAAACCTCGCAACTCAACTACTTGAAAGTAGGCATTATCCACATTCCCCTCGTCGTTTAGGAATATATCTATCTTGGCCTCACCCTCCAATCTGGTTATGGGCTCAATAGTAATCCGCTTTGATTTAGGCTGTTGGGCTTGTGCCATTCTTTAACTACCTTCCTTTATTCTTTTATTGACTAAGGCTACTGGCAAACTGAATCTATAGAAGGTGCCCACGGGGTCCTTAATCTGGTCCATTAGTTTCTCTACATCATCTTCAGACAAATCCTTCTCATTCTCTGCCCCTAGGATTGAAGCTATAGCCGAGACCATTTTAGCCCCTTGGTCTCTGACCTCGGCTGTAGGTCCCATACACCCTCTGCAGGGCATACCAACATTGATGCATCTGGAACCACAGCCCCCTCTGGTGGCAGGCCCCATACATAATATCCCTTGTTCCAGCAAGCACCTTTTAGGGTCAGGGATAATCTCATGGGGTCTAAAAATCCTTGAGACCATTTTGTTCTCTTTGGTGAGAGGGCATTCGTCACAGAGCGTCTTATCGGAGGCAATCACTGTGCCTTTAGGTGGGAGTTCGCCTGTTTCCAGAAAGTTGCTTATTATGGGTATCAGTCTCTCAATCAGCTCCACTGCTGGAGGACACCCTGGCAGGTAGTAATCCACATCTGCAATTTGGGACAATGCCCTTCCATCATTATAGAGTTCCGGTAAGGTAAGGTCATGACCATCTTGGGAAACCTTAGTTTTAGGGGTAATAAATTCTGGATTTACCGTAGACGGGGTTTCTTTATACGCAGTTTCAAATATCTCTTCCTTACTGGTGAGATTGCAAAGTCCAGGAATGCCTCCAAAACAAGAGCACGAGCCGAAAGCAATTATAACCTTGGACCTCTCTCTTAAAAGGTGAACAATATGTTCATGCTCGGAGGTTCTTACAGTACCATGATAAAGACTTATATCAATCTCGTTTTTCTCTATCTTTTCCAATTCTGAGAGCTTGAAATCCATCGCCGTTGGCCAGAAAACAATATCAGCTAAGGAAGCCAAATCAAGAATCTTTTCATTAAGGTCTAATATGGCGATGTCACATCCAGCACATGTGGCACCCAGCCCAATAGCTAGCTTTATCTTTTTATCCATGTTGAGCAACCTCTTGATTCAATGGATTCGGTCCCAGTTCTTTTACCTCGGCAATAAAGTCGGTAACCACTTGAGCGAATCGTTGTCCCTCTGCTGCCGATACCCACTCCAGTCTCAACCTCTTAGGGCTTATCCCCAGTTGAGAGAGCAGTCTTTTCATCAAGATAACCTTCCTCATGGTCTTATAATTTCCAGCTTGGTAGTGGCAATCCCCCGGGTGACAACCTCCGATGAAGACCCCATCGGCTCCCTTCTGAAAAGCTTCCAAGACATATACTGGCTCAATTGTTCCGGAACACATCACCCTTATCATCCTCAGGTTAGGGGGATACTGAATCCGACCTATCCCAGCCAAGTCAGCACCAGCATAAGCACACCAGTTGCAGCAAAAGCCTATGATTTTGGGCTCAAACCCATCCATGCTATACCCCCAAAGCAGCACTAATCATGGAAGATATCTGGTCCCTTCTAAAGCCTCGTTGTTGAGCAGCGCCGGAAGGGCAAGCAGCGCAGCAAGTCCCACAGCCTTTACACAGTGCTTCATTAACCTTGGCTACCCTCTCTGTTTTATCAACGGCAATAGCTAAATAAGGGCAAAGCACCTCGCAGATACCGCAGCCGCTGCAAATGTCTTCATTTACCGAGCAGACTATGCCTTCAGCAGTTATCGTATCCTTAACCAGTATGGTAGTAGCCCGTGAGGCGGCTGCTTTAGCCTGCGCAATGCTCTCTTCTATAGACTTTGGCGCATGAGCTAGACCGCATACAAAAGCACCCTCAGTAGCGAAATCAACCGGGCGGAGCTTTACATGGGCTTCTACAAAGAAGCCGTCCTCATTTAGAGGCACCTTATAAAACTGAGCCAATTCTCTAATTTCGGCTGAAGGGATTGTAGCCACACCTAAAGCCAGTATATCCGCATTGATAAGGACTTGTTCACCTATTACAGGGTCGTAAACTTTTACTTTCAGCAGATATTGGCCATTTTCCCTCACCGCTCTGACTTCAGGTTTCTTATCCAAATCGTAGCGGAGGAATATCACCCCTCGGCGACGAGCCTCCTGATAATAATCTTCTTTAAACCCATAGGTCCTCATATCTCTATAAAGTATATAGATTTCCATCTCAGGCTTTATCTCTTTTAGCTTTAAAGCATTCTTTATCGCCTGGCTACAACATACCTTGCTACAGTAGGGTCTTTGGTCATGGCGAGAGCCTACACATTGAATCATCACCAAGTTGTTGCAATCAGTGATGTCTGGATTGCCCTTAGCTATTTCTTCCTCTAGCTCAAGAGCGGTGAGCACTCTGGGGTCTCTCCCATAAAGATATTCATCAGGTCTATATTCTTGACCTCCTGTGGCTATGATAACTACCCCGTGTTCAATTCTCTCAACATATGGCCCACGATACCTCATTAACTCTGTGGTGAAATTTCCCACATAACCAGAGGCATCCACAATATAAGCATTAGTATATACTTCAATTAAGTCATGGTTAGTAACCTTTTCAATAAGACCAGCTAAATAAGCTTGAACATTTCCACCCTCTAAGGTGTAATGTATCCTCCCTGCTATCCCACCAAGCTCACTATTCCTCTCCACTAAGTGCACTTTAAATCCCTGCTCTGCTAAAGTCAGGGCACTCACCATCCCTGATATTCCACCACCTATGACCAAGGCTGAGTGGTTGATACTGAGGGACAATTGTCTCAGTGGTTCAATCAGCCTCGCTTTGGCTACTGCCATCCTCACTAGGTCTTTTGCCTTCTCGGTAGCTTTCTCCGGCTCATGCATATGAACCCAAGAGCACTGGTCACGGATATTAGTCATCTCAAATAGGTATCTATTCAAGCCTGCCTCTTTAATAGTCTCCTGAAACAAAGGCTCATGAGTTCTGGGAGAGCATGAGGCTACTATCACCCGGTTGAGGTTGTGTTCTTCAATCATTGCCTTTATTTTTTCCTGCGTATCCTGAGAGCAGGTATAGAGGTTAGCATCGGTGAAGACGACATTGGGCAAGGTGGCTGCATATTCCCTCACCTCAGGAACATTTACCACCCCGCCGATGTTGATTCCGCAGTGGCAAACGAAGATACCAATCCTTGGCTCTTCCCCTGCGACATCCTTTTCCGGAGGATATACCTTCTCCTTGACTAATGTCTTGCGGGCAGGAGCAAGTAAAGCCGAAGCGCTTCCCGCTGCTCCGCTAGCCTGCATAACTGTCTCAGGGATGTCTTTGGGTCCACTGAAGGCGCCGCAGACGAATATGCCTGGTTTTGAGGTTTCAACTGGGGAAAAACTTCCGGTTTGGCAGAAACCGTAGGGATTTAGCTGAACCCCCAGTTTCTTGGCTAGGTCGACCATCCCTGGGGAGGCTTGGAAGCCGACAGAAAGGACAACCAAATTAAAATCCTCTGCCCTTATCCCCCCATCCTCTGTGGCAAATTTGACTACTAAGTCTCCAGTGCCATCCTTCTCTTCAATGTCATGTACCTTTGCCCTGACGAACTTAACCTGACTCTCCTCTTTGGCACGGTCATAATATCTATCAAAATCCTTACCATAGGTTCTCATATCCATAAAGAAAATAGTCACATCCAGAGGAACAGTGCTATGCTCTTTGGCGATAATGGCCTCTTTAATAGCATAGGTACAGCATACTGAAGAGCAATAGGGGTTTTGGGCATCCCTGGAGCCAACACATTGAATAAAGGCCATCTTTTGCGGTGGGGTTAAATCCGAAGGTCTTAACAAGGTTCCCTGGAATGGACCGGAGGCGCTTAATATACGTTCAAATTCTAGGCTGGTTACCACGTTGGGGGACCTGGTATAGCCGAGTTCATATTGGACGCTTGGGTCAAAAAGTTCGTAGCCACCAGCAACTATCACCGCCCCCACCTTTATCTCTATCATCTTGTCTTGCATCTCGTGGTCGATGGCTTCGGCTTTGCAGGCAGCGACACACTGGAGACACTCGGAGCAGATCCCACAGTTAAGGCACCTCTTTGCTTCCTGAAGAGCCGTCTCCTCAGTGAAGCCTAGCTCAACCTCATCAAAGCTGTTTTGCCTTCTTTCTGGCTTGATAGTTGGCATTTGTACCCGGGGCTTCCTCGGCTCTCCCACGGGGAGTTCGCTCAAACCGAGAGGTCTAATCTCCTCTTCCTTTATTTCTCTCCCCTCTCTCAAATCCTCGCCTTTGAGGTATCTTATGATGGAAACTGCTGCCCTGTTTCCTGCTGCCACCGCTTCAATAGCTATCCCAGGTCCAGTTTGGGCATCTCCCCCGGCGAAAACACCGGGTCGACTGGTGGCAAGGGTAATTGGGTTGACATCTATCAAGCCCCTTCTGCTGAGTGTTACCCCTGAGCCTTCGAGGAAGGAAAGGTCGGGAGCTTGACCGATAGCAGGGATAATCATGTCTGCTTCTATATCAAACTCGGAGCCCGGGATGGGTATTGGCCTCCTCCTCCCTGTGGCATCAGGTGCCCCTAGCTCCATCTGTATACACCTTATGCCCACCACCTTTCCATCCTTAACCTCCTTAACCAGAACCTCTGTTGGGGCAACCAAATACTGTATTTCAACCCCTTCGGTTAAAGCCGCCTCTATTTCCTCATCGCTTGCTGGCATCTCCATTCTAGAGCGGCGATAGAGGATGAAAACCTTTTGAGCGCCTAAGCGAAGTGCACTTCTGGCTGCATCAATGGCTACGTTACCGCCACCAATTATGGCAACCTTCCTCCCAAGTCTTACTTCCTTCCCCAAATTCATTTCCCTTAAGAATGCCACACCTTGAACTACACCAGCAGCATGCTCTCCAGGGATACCAAGCTCCAAGCTTTTGTGAGCACCAACTGCAATAAACATCGCTTTATACCCTTGAGTGAAGAGAGTATCCAAGGTTAAGTCTTTGCCTATAGGGGTGTTGGTTTTTATCTCGATGCCCATGTGCTTGATAGCTTCAACCTCTTGCTCCAATACCCCCTTAGGAAGACGATATTCAGGTATTCCGACATATAGCATCCCACCAACAACGGGCAAGGCCTCAAACACAGTTACCCCATATCCTTCCTTTGCCAGTTGGTAAGCGGCGGTAAGCCCTGCAGGGCCAGAACCGACAATGGCAACCCTCTCATCTTTTCTCTCCGTCTTTACCTGAGGGAGCAGCTCATCCTTAGCTTGGTCCGCTATGAACCGCTTGATGCTTGCAATAGCCAGAGGCTCATCAAGAGGCGCTCTATTGCATTTGGATTCGCAGGGGTGGGGACAGATCCTCCCCAATACCCCTGGCAGGGGGAGGTTCTCCTTGACCAGTTCTAGAGCCTCTTTGTACTTCCCCTTGGAGGTAAGAGCTATGTATCCCTGGACATTTACATGTGCCGGGCAAGTTCTCACGCACGGCGGTCTTTCCTTCTTGTCAACGGTGAAAATGCTGGGGACTGCCTGAGGATAGGGTATAAAGATTGCCTTTCTCTTGGTTAACCCCACGTCAAATTCACTATCGACCTCCACGGGACAGACTTGAACGCATTCACCACAGCCGGTGCATTTCTGAGTATCGATATATCGTGATTTTGTCAGAATCTTAACCTTAAACTGTCCCGGCTCTCCTGAGACTTCCTTTAGCTCAGCATTAGTTATTAGCTCAATGTTGAGATGCCTTCCGCACTCTACAAGCTTGGGCGAAAGGATGCACATAGAGCAATCGTTGGTAGGGAAGGTCTTGTCAAGTTGAGCCATAACCCCGCCAATGGCAGGAGATTTCTCTACCAGGTAAACATAGTAACCAGACTCAGCTAAATCAAGTGCTGCCTGTACTCCTCCTATCCCACCACCCACTACCAGTACCGCCCCTACTTGCTTATTTTCTGATGGTCCTGATTTCATGAACTTTCCTTGCTCCCTTCAGTTTAAGAAACGGGAGACTTAGCTCTCTCTACTTCCCGTGAAGCTTTAGCCAGCAACTCTGCTGGGTTTATACTAGCATCCTCTGATTTTCTCCTCAAAATGGACAGTGCCATTTGCTGCCGCAATTTTTGAGAAAGATTATCAATTTCCTTTATCCGGTCAGGAAAGGAGGGATGAACATAACCCTCTTTCACTGCCATAGTTCTCAAGGCGCGCATGACATCGGTGAATTTGACATTTTGAGGGCAATGGGCATAACAGGTATAACACAGAGAGCAGAGCCAGATGAAATCGGAAGAGAGAACCTGCTCTCTCATCCCAAGTAACACCATGTGAATAATCTTTCTTGGATTGTAGTTCTCATCGATTTCTGAAACTGGGCAGCCAGCAGTGCAAAGCCCACAAGAGAAGCAGACCTTAATATTCTCACCCCCCGGTTGCTCAGCGACTTCATACTTAAATTTGGGGTCTAGCTCACTTAACACTATAGTTCCCATCTTCGCCTCCTCTGGCTCCTAAGTTTTGAATACTTTACTTCCGCTGGCTAAAGTCCACCTGCCGCTAAAATATCAGGAACTACCTCTTCTCTGCCAATAGCCATGATATGGACTCCGTCACAGATAGCTTCTTCTTTTATTTGCCTGATGAGTCGGCCGGCAATCTCAATACCCTTTTGAACACGCTTGCCTTTCTCAGCAGTTGCCATCTCATCAATCAAAACTTGCGGGACGAAAACACCGGGGGTATTTTCATTCATATATTTTGCCATTCCTGCTGAGGCCAAAAGCACTATGCCAGCTAAAATTTTGATATTTTTGTCTAGCCCACGGACATATTTCATAAACTTCTTGAAGTTATCAAGGTCGTAAATTGCTTGCGTCTGGAAAAATTCGGCTCCTGCCTGAACCTTCTTTTCAAATTTGATGAGCTGAGGCTCGATAGGGTTTGCCTCTGGGGTAACAGTAGCACCAGCACAAAACTCTACCGCTCCGTCTAGTTCGTTTCCTCCTAGGTCTTTGCCTGATTGCAGGATACGTACCATATGAAGTAACTGAAGTGAATCAAGGTCAAAGACGGCTCTGGCCTCTTTATGGTCACCTATAGTAATAAAATCGCCAGTAAGGCAAAGAACATTTTTAATTCCTCTGGTGTAAGCAAAGAGAAGGTCTGCCTCAAGTGCCATACGGTTGCGGTCACGACAGGTCATCTGCAGAATCGGCTCCCCGCCACGCTCTTTAATGAGTAGACAAGTTCCTAATGAAGGGAAGCGCATCACTGAGCTTTGGTTGTCAGTCACATTCAGGGCATCCACCTTGTCCTTAAGAAGGTCAATGTGGTGAATCAATTTCTCAAGATTGGTCCCTTTTGGAGGTCCAATCTCGCTCGTCACTACGAATTTTCCTGAGTTGAGGGTTTCTTTAAATGCTTTAGCCATGGCTCACACCCCTTTTATGCTGGTAAGGTCTCAACTTTCCCAGGCCTTATCACTGCCTGGAAATTCCTCGGCGGATAATACTTCCGCATCGCATCGAGCCTTCCCTGTTGCTCAAGTCTCCGATAAATGAGCGTCCAAGCACAGTCCTTCTCTGAGTCTATCTCGCACTTGCCATTGTTTGTGCCACCGCAAGGCCCATTGAGCAGCCCTTTGGCACACCTCACAATAGGACAAATCCCTCCTGTCTTATCCAGAAAACAATCGCCACAGGCTCTACAAGTTTCCACCCACACTCCTTCCCCCTCAGGCATTCCCACAAACGTGGTATTTAGTGCTGGGTAGACTGGCATATCTGGGAATATCTCGGCAATAGGCTGCACTCCAGCCCCACATCCCATGGACAGAACCGCCTCTACTTGCTGCACCTTGTCTTTCAGTGCCTCTACCAATTCCTTCTCACATTGCCTCTCAATAGTAGCTTCCAAGATTTCAAGCTCATTACCATCTTTCTTAGAAGCTAGCCTAAGCTGAGAGGAAAGCACTGCCACCTCTTTTTCTCCACCAGCCCAACAAATGGTGACACAAGTGCCACAGCCCACTATCAATATCTTCTTATACCCAGCTATCATCTCTCTAATATCTTCTAGAGGCTTTCTTTCGGCTACTATCATTTCATCATCTCCCCCTAGGCCCCTGATTTTACAGGACTTGGACCTAGCTCTTTTATTCTCTCATTCACTTCATTGGCTATGCGGGCAAATCTGGAACCCTGATTTGGTGCCAGAGTGAACATCTCAACACGCTTGCCGTCTATTCCCACTTCTTGCAAAAGGGTATTCACCCTCTGAACTCTATTCTTGGCCCTGATATTGCCAGAAAGGTGGCGGCAGGCTTCCTCATGGCAGCCTAAGACCAGTACCCCATCAGCGCCCTTTTCAAAGGCTCTCAAGATGTGAAGCACATCCACTCTTCCGGCACAGGGAACCCGAATAACCCTAATATTCTCCGGGTAGGTAATCCTCATAGAACCGGCTGTATCTGCTGCCTGGTAAGCAGACTGGGCGCAACAGAAAGCAACAATATCAGGCAAAAAGGCTCCCTTTGCCTTCATACATATTCTCCCAATAGCTCAAATTCAGCTAGTATTTGCTCGTCGCTCCAATCTTTGGGTTTTATGGCTTTAGCCGGGCAAACTACAGCACAAATACCGCAGCCTTGGCAAGCAAGGTCTGCAATCTGGGCAACCATTTTTTCGTGGTTCACCTTAGCTTCTTGAATCGCATGATGAGGGCAGGCACGGATACAGGTTAAGCAAAAGCGGCACTTATTAGGGTCGACCATCACCTTTTCTGCTTCAACAGCTATCTTCCCCTGGGCTAGGAGCTGGTAGGCACTCAATGCCACATTGCTTGCGTCGGTCAATGCCTGCATCAGGTCTAAATCTGCGTGGCAATTTCCAGCGAAGAAAATCCCTTCTCTATTTGAAGCCGTGGGGTAAAGATGAACGTTGTTCTCCTGATAGAAACCTTGTGCATCAAGACCCATATATAGAGTAGAACCTAGAACCTTAGAATCCAGAGGTGGCACGGATGTTTCTTCTACCACAAGAAGGTCACAAGGTAGGGTCACCTGCTCCCCTGACATTAAAACATCCTCTACCTCGATTTTTATTTTCCCGTCCTGCTTCGAGATTCTCGGTGAATTGTCAAACTTGATAAAGAGCACCCCCTTATTTCGGCAATCACGGTAAAGCTTCTCTAGGCCAGCGCCATCAACCTTCAAATTCTGGCACAATACGCAGACTTCACCTCTGAACTTCTCCTTGATGCCTAAAGCATTCCTCAAAGCAGAAAGGGGTGAAACTCGGGAATGTTCATCGGAGATATCTGTGACGAAGCATACACTCTTGGGTATTTGTTTAACTTCACTGGAAGATTTAAGCATCTCTTCCAGTTGAGATTGAGTGATGATATTGTTTGAAAGTTCAAGCCCGTAGATTTGGCTTGAGAATTGAGTGGTGTAGCCAGTGGCAAAGATAATAGCCCCAAAATTTCGCACAAATTCTCCATTCCCTCTCTTTATCCGTGCTGAGAAGTTTCCTACTTCCCCACTTACATCTATAAGCTCAGCAGAGGTCAAAACATAGATGTTTTGACTCTCGGCAACCTGCTTTAGTTTTGTGGCTAGCACCTCTTCCGGACTAACCTGGACTGGATAGAGGTTGGCAAACCGATTTAGCTTGCCTCCCAAGGTAGCTTCTTTTTCTACAAGAGTGGTCTTTAAATTCAGGTTAGAGAGTTCAATAGCTGCCTGGATACCCGTTATACCACCACCGATTACTAAAACATCCTTATTTACTGAAATTTGTGTCTGTTCCACAGGCTCCAAAAATCGTGCTCTATTTATAGCCATCCCTATTTGGGTCATTGCTTTTTTGGCAGCCTTGCCCTTGTCTGGGTGAGCCCAAAAGCATTGCTCCCTGATGTTTGCCATAGAGAGAAGGTGCCGATTCACTCCGGCTGACTGGACTACATTCATGAAATCATTTTCGTGGAGCTCTGGTGAGCAAGCAGCAACAACAACCCTGTTGATGCCTTTATCCTTGATGTCCTTTTGCATTGCCTGCTGCGCTCTCTTAAGGCACAGGTCATGGCTTATGCCTACATAGGTAACATCGGAGAGTTTTTGCAGTTTCGCTTTGATAGCCGAAAAATCGGTGACTTTTGATAAAGTACCACCGCAATCACAGAGGAAAACGCCTAATTTTAACCCATTATCCACTTAAATAGCCCTCGCTGTTAAGGTCTGGATGACCTTAGATGCTGCCTGAATACCGTGAGCTATGGATTCAGGTATGTCCCTTGGCCCCTGACAGGTTCCAGCTAGGAAGATGCCATTGACGTTGGTTCTGCTGCTGTCTAGGGTGTCCTGAGTGTCAAAAAACCCATAATCCCCTAAGTTGATGCCTAAAACCCTGGCTAAATCCCAAGAGTCTTTTCTGGGGGCGGTGCCTACCGATAGGACTACCAGGTCGTAGCTCTCTTTGGTAATTTTCCCTTTGGTAAGGTCTTCGTATTTAACCTCTAGCTCATTAGGGGAGAGCTTGCAAACCTCCACCGGTATGCCTCGGACAAATCGGATGGTTTCCTTACATTCCTTGTAGAATTCGCCGAAGCCTTTTCCTGCAGTCTGAAGGTCTATGTAGAATATGGTTACCTTTGCCTCAGGATTCTGATATTGCAGAAGCTTAGCGAATCTCATAGCGTATTTGCAGCATACCTGAGAGCAGTAGCCATTACCAATATACTCGTCCCGTGAACCAACACACTGAATAAAGGCAATATTCCGGGGGCATTCCCCGCTTGAAGGCAAGGTGACCGAGTCACCAGTGGCAAATATCCTCTCAAGGTCAAGCCCAGTGAGTACATTGGAATACCTGCCATAGCCTAGCAATCCCTTTTCTCTAGCATCAAAGACCTCGAAACCGGTGGCCACAATTACTGCACTAACCTCTAATTCTTTAGGTTTCTGTTCAAAGTCGATAGCTCCCGCCGGACAGTTATCTTGGCAAACATTACACTCGGCCCCTTTAAAGCGAAGGCATTGATTTTTGTCGATTATATATGTGCGAGGCGCTGTTTCCGGAAACGGCAAATAAATCCCCTTTTGAGGTTCACAGGGGCAAAGTTCCGTGCAGATTCCACAGGCGATACACTTCTCAGGGTCAACGAATCCAGGCTTTTGAAGCAAGTCAACCTTGAAATCACCAATTCCACCGCTTATTCCCACCACTTCCGAATTGACCACAAGCGAAATCTGGGAATTAGCTGCCACCTCCAGTATCTTTTCAGGCACCAGACAGACAGAGCATTGGCTACATGTTTCGGTTGCCTTGCAACAGAATACCGCAGCCTGCCCCCCTATTATCGGCCCTCTTTCTACTAGATAAACCTGGAAACCATTCTCAGCCAGCTTCAATGCTGAGGATACCCCAGCTACACCCCCTCCGATAACTAAAACACTTTCATTTGCCAAATCTCCAAACTCCTAATGGAACAGACACAAAAAATACACAGTCCCCTGTGTATTTGCCCTTTATAACTTATAAAAAGTCACTTTATCTCTTTCCCATTTATTTATTATAATCCCCCATTTAGAAAAGTTCAAGCTTGTGGGCTCTATTCTGAATTGTGGAGAAAAAGTTGTGTAAGAAAAGATAAGGCAGCACTGACCCTAGAACAAAGGAAATAAAGGAAGGAGGTCTTACCATCAAGGTCAACAGCCGTTGAAATCTTGACGGCTTAGTTAGCATCCAGTAATATAGTAATGTTAGATGAGCTTGGCGATAGCCCTAGCCATATCCAGGTACGATTAGAAATAGGGGTCAGAAGAATAAGGCTTGTGATGGTGAGAGAGATTATCAAAAATTCCCAGATGTTTTGGAAACTATCTGACGCCCAGATAGACAAAGTAGCTGGGTTATGCCGGGAGGAGTCCTATGCGGCGGGGGCACGTATCTTCAGCGAGGGCGATAGCGCGCACAATCTTTACATCGTCGCAGAGGGGCAAGTCGCTCTTAAGATGGAGATTCGTATTGGCCGAAGGACGAGAAAACAGGCAACCATTGATATTGCAACGGAGGGGCAGGTTTTTGGCTGGTCGGCACTGTCAGAGACACCAGTTTTCACCCTGTCGGCAATATCTACAGGAAATACTAAATTACTCGCCTTGAGTGGAGACCTTCTCCGCCATCTGTGTGATGAAGACACTGATTTATGCCGCAAGGTGATGCACGAGCTTGTTAGTTTAGTGTCTGGCAGGTTGTCACATGCTAGACAGACACTGGCTCATGTTTTATCTGTATGTTCTCACGATCTAAGAGCGCCTCTTGCTACCGTTCAAAGTTGTCTGGATGTCATAGTGAGTGGCTATAGCGGAGATATTACTGACAGGCAGAAGGAGCTGCTAACCGGAAGCAAGCAACGAATTTCAGACCTTACCAGCATGATTGACAATATCCTAGACATTTCGTATATCGAAATTGGAGAACTGGATTTTGAAAACTTATCTCTGTCTGAAGTAATAGAAAGTTCCATAGGTGATGTCCAGGGGGTAGCTCAACAAAAGGGAGTACAGTTAGACAACAATGTGTCTACAAAATTGCCCCAAGTCTTGGGAATACCAAAGCGCTTGCGGCAGGTGTTTACCAATTTGTTGAGCGATGGCGTTAAGTTCACTCCTGCTGGTGGCAGGGTCTCAATCAGCTCTCGGGAGATGGATGATTGTATCCAGTTAGATGTCGCAGACACGGGGATAGGGATTTCTCCTGAAGAACTGCCGAGAATATTTGATGACTTTTATCGGGGTGTGAAGGTAGATGCGGAAGGAGTCGGTTTAGGGCTTTCTATAGCAAAGAGGATTATTGAGGCACATGGCGGTCTAATTTGGGTGGAAAGTCCATGCCCTGAAAGTGGAATAGGAACCAAATTCAGCTTTACTATACCTAAGGTCTCAGTAGCAGCCAAAGGCAGAATAAAGGAGGAAAAGGTGGTGGTGGGGGGAGAGAGAATCTTGGTTGCTGATGATGACCCCGAAATGCTAAAAGTAATAACCCTTGTCCTAGAATCACGAGGTTACCAGGTATCTACCGCCCAAGATGGAGAAGAGGCCTTAACCAAAATAGAAGAGGAGAAACCAGACTTGCTGATTCTGGACCTACTTATGCCGAGGATGGATGGATTTGAAGTTGTTAAGCGACTTAACGAGCAAGCAGGGGCTGGTGGCAGTAAGATACCGATTCTGATATTAAGCGCAGTGAGGGAGGACAGCAGCCGCCGGCGTTATGAGCTTGAAACTAAGACAAGCCCTGGCATCGAGGATTATGTAGAAAAGCCAATTTCCCCTCCTCTCCTGCTTCAGCGGGTAGAGAAAGTTTTAATGAAGTGTAAGTCTAGGCTTTAATAACAAAGCTTGAACATAGCCGAAGGAGGAAAAACAATGGCAAGACAGGCTAGAATCCTAGTTGTTGATGATGACCCTGTTTTCGTGCAGGCGACAAAAGTAGTTCTAGAAAGTAAAAACTACCAAGTGAGCGCTGCTTTTGACGGGGACGAGGGTTTGCAGAAGGTACAAGACGAGCGCCCTGACCTGATCATCTTAGATGTAATCATGCCTACTAAGGACGGATTTACCGTCTGCGAACAACTCAAAGGTAATCCGGAGCTTTCAAAAATCCCGGTGTTAATGCTGACGGCCTTTGCGGAGAAGAAAGGAGAAACCTCTATCCCAGTCAGCGCAGGGCTTACACTTGAAGCAGAAGATTATATTGATAAACCGGTGCCTCCTGACGAACTGCTAAGTCGAGTAGAAAAGATGCTGAAGAGGGTGGGCTTTTGAGAGTAATCGCGCTCTAGGAAACTACCTCCTAACTTGTATCCTAATCCAAGTTAAACTGTTGAATCAATCTGGGTAACATGCCAGTGGATTGGTCCGGTTTCTCGGTAATAACACCTCCCCCTAAAGTCGTAACTAGATTCCACTTCGGACAGGGATTCGTCTCCAGTATCTTGTGTCTTGTCAACACCCTGGGTATATCCCCTTTCTTCACAAGGTAGCACAAAACTATTGACAAAATAAGAATTCTTTGGTAAGATGTTCAAAAATAAAAGTCATTTTCATTATATAAAAGTCAAGAATCATGCAGACAGTTGAAAAAGCACTTGATATTTTAGAGAGCTTCTTGAAGCAAGAAGGCGAAATGGGATTAGCAGCGCTGGCCAATTTAAGCCGGTTAAATATCAGCACTGCTCATCGGATTACCTCGTTGCTAGTTAAGAGAGGTTACCTTAACCAACGGCAGAAGAGAGGAAAGTATTACCTTGGCCCAAGATTGCTAGAATTCGGCAGTATTGTTAAGCGGAGGATGAAAATTAGAGATGTGGCGCTTCCTTTTTTGCAGGAGCTAAATAAGGTGGTTGATGAATCTGTCAATCTGGCAATTTTGGATGCCAACGAGGCCGTTTATATTGAGCAAATTGAATCTAATTACAACTTGCGAATATTTACCGCGGTGGGAAATAGAGTACCACTACATTGCACCGGAGTGGGGAAGGTTTTTTTGGCTCATATGGGAGAGGCAGAAGTGGAAAGATTCTTGAATAGCAAAGCCCTGCCTTATTATACGAAAAATACTATAACGGATTTTAGCCAATTGAAGAAAACACTTCTAATTGTTAGGCGAGAAGGTATTGCCGAGGATGACGAAGAGATGGAAGTAGGTGTAAGGTGTGTGGCCTCAGCGGTAAAAGATTGCGATGGAAATGTAGTGGCCGCTATCAGTGTTTCCGGGCCTTCTGCCCGTCTAAGCGATAAGAGAGTGGAAGAATTAAAGCTACTAGTTAAACGTTGTGGATTGGAGATTTCTCGGGCGATGGGATACAGGGGTGAATGAAGGATTTCTGGTAGCGACAAAAGGAGGTGTAGATGGCTAGGCTATTTGAATACCAAGGAAAGGAGTTTCTCAAAGATGTTGGCATTGCCATTCCAACAGGGGAGGTTGCCTCAACTGCCAAAGAGGCATATGAAGTTACTGCTAGAGTAGGGAAACCTGTCGTGGTAAAGGCACAGGTTTGGGTTGGAGGACGTGGGAAAGCCGGTGCGATAAAGTTTGCTGACACGCCCGAGGAAGCAGAGAAGGCGGCCAGCGTTATTTTAGGCATGGAAGTAAAAGGATTTCCCGTCCGGCAGGTGTTGGTAGAGGAGAAATTGAACATTGAGAAGGAATATTATGTCGGTGTAATTCCTGATTCCTCGTGGAAGAGCCAGGCTCCGGTAGTTATGTTTAGCACTCAAGGGGGGATGGATATAGAAGAAGTTCCTGAGGACAAAATCTTCCGGGCTGAGATTGATTATCTTAAAGGGTTTCCTATCTATGATGCTTTGAACCTGGCTAGCAGTGCTGGTATTCCAAATCAATTGCTGGGGGAAGTGGCGGGGGTGATTTCTAAGGTTGTGGAAGTCTTTAAGAAGCGTGATTGCAATATTCTGGAAATCAATCCTCTAATATTGACTCAAGAGGGTAGAGTGATTGCTGGAGACTGCCGCATGGGTATTGATGATAACTCAACCTTCCGTCACCCTGAGATGGGAATCACTATCCCTAGAGAATTTCCCTGGGAAGCGACTGATTTTGACAGGGTTGGCTGGGGGATTGAGGAAACTGACCTTCGTGGTTCGGGGTTTGTCATGAAGATGACATTGGATGAAACCAGCACCGGATTCATTGGCTTCCATGCCATCGGTGGTGGGGCAGCCATGATAGGGATGGACGCACTTAGCCGGGTGGGTCTCAAGCCGGCGAATTTTGCTGACACGAGTGGCAATCCGGTGGCTTCCAAGGTTTACCGGGTGGCCAAAGTAGTTCTATCTCAGCCCAATATTGAAGGTTACCTATTGGCCGGCTTCATGATAGCTAATCAGGAGCAGTGGCATCATGCTCATGCCTTAGTCAAGGTGCTGAGAGAAGAACTCCCCAAGAGGTTGGGATTTCCGTGTGTCCTTCTCTTGGCGGGGAATAAGGAGAAAGAGTCCTTGCGAATATTAAGAGAGGGGCTGAAGGGTCTGCCTGGTCGTATTGAAATCTATGGGAGCGAGCGTGTTGAGGACAGCGATTTCATTGGCCAGAGAATGCTGGAACTGATAAAACAATACCGAAAGGAGAAGGCAAGATAAGGAGGTTGCCGGCTGATGGAATTTGAAGAAAGAACCATCAAGGTAATCATTGATACAACCAAATGTCCGGATTGTAGTAGCAAGGCTTGTGTTGATGCCTGTCAGGTTTACGACCGGGGGATTTTGCAGTTAAGCGATGGGAAGCCCTCGGTGGACCATCTCAGTCCAGAAGAGGTGAAGCGGAGAGGCACGGAATGTTTGGCCTGTGAGTATGCTTGCTGGCAGCTTGGCAATAATGCCATCCGCATTGAGGTTCCTATTAAAGGCTTGGATGAGTATCTAAGGAAACGCAATCTGAGATAGGGGGTAAAAATGTCAATTCTTATTGATGAGAAGACCATGGTTATCGTTCAGGGTATAACCGGACGAGAAGGCTCCCTGCGCTCTAAGTATATGAAGGACTACGGCACCAAGGTGGTAGCCGGTACCTCTCCGGGTCGGGGTGGACAGGAGGTGAATGGGATTCCGGTCTATAATACGGTGAAAGAGGCAATTAGGGCACAGGGCTCTATTGATATGAGCGTTACCTTTATTCCGGGAACAGTGGTGAAAATGGCCATACTGGAGGCTCTTGATGCTGGTATTAAGTATATTGTTTCTCCTGCGGAGCGGGTACCTCTTCATGATATCATGGAGATAGTCTCGGTAGCCAAAAAGGAAGGCGCCACCATAATTGGGCCAGGGTCGCTTGGCCTGTTAAGTCCGGGAAAGGCGGTTGCTGGATGGTTAGGCGGAAATGTGGAGTGGGCAAATATGTTATTTCAACCTGGTCCTATTGGGGTTTTATCGCGTAGTGGTGGAGAGTCCGGGACACTGCCCTGGATTCTTAAGAACGGTGGGCTTGGTGTCAGTACTGCCATCCACACCGGCACGGAGCCGATTCTTGGGATGTCTATGGCTGACTATCTTCTCTTATTTGAGAAGGATGAGCAGACCCTTGGGGTAGCCGTTTTTGGTGAAATCGGTGGTAGTCAGGAGGAAGAAGCTGCCGAGGTTATCAAGGCGGGTGAATTTACTAAACCTTTCGTCATCTATATTGCTGGTGTTGCCGCCCCGGAAGGACAGCGCTTCTCCCACGCATCGGCGATAGTAGAGCGAGGGCGTGGGTCGGTGCCGGGCAAGGTAAAGGCTCTCCGTGAGGCCGGAGCTTATCCGGTGGAAACACCTAAAGAAATCGTCCCTACGCTTAAAAGACTATTAAATTTATAGGAGGTTAAAAAAATGCCAGTTATGCGTTCCGTGTTTTATGTTCCAGGGAATAGGGAGGACTTGATTAGCAAGATTCCGAAGATACTGGCGGATATCATTACACTGGACCTCGAGGATTCCGTGCCGCCGGCAGAGAAACAAAAAGCTCGGGAATTGAGTCATCAAAATCTCAAATTTGCAGCATCATCCGGCGCCGATGTTTATACTCGTATCAACAACTGGGAAACGGGTATGACTAATGCTGATTGTGAAGCGATGGTTGATGAGGGACTTGCCGGTGTTTGTCTGGCTAAGTGTGGGGGGCCAGACCACGTAAAGCGCCTGGATTGGAAACTAGAGGAAATGGAACAGAAAAGGGGATTAGAGATAGGGAACATAAAAATTCAGCTATTGATTGAAACGGCTAAAGGCATGATGAATGTTTACCAATCAGCTACGGCAAGCCCAAGAGTTAATTCACTGATTTATGGAGCGGTGGATTATACTACGGATATGAGGATTAAACTGAATCAGCCGATAGGTGAGGAGCAAAAATGGGCTAGGGCACGCATGGCCTGTGCGGCTAGAGCTGCCGGTATTATAGCTATTGACGCCCCCTATGTAGACTTCAGAGACACTGAGGGCTTTGAGAAGGATACAGCCTACGGTCGGCAGTTAGGCTTTGAGGGAAGAATGCTGATTCATCCCAGTCAGATTGAACCTTCTCATAGGATTTACTCGCCAGCACCTGATAGGGTGGAGTGGGCTAGAGAAATTGTTAAGGTGTTTGAAGAGGAAGGAATCGCCAAGGGGTCAGCGGCAGTGTCATACAAAGGTAAGATGGTGGATACGCCTGTTTATGTTGGAGCCAAGAAAATCCTTGAGGCTATGGCAGAGATTAAAGCCAAGGAAGGAAAGCGCTCAGGAACATAGTATAAGGGGTGTTGTGTGAACCTCTCCCAAGAGATACGGTCTGTCACTCTGGACGCTGGGGCAGATATGGTGGGCTTCGCTCCGGTGAAGCGCTTTGACACCGGACCGGAACAGACCCACCCCAACTACTATATGTCGTCAGCTCGTTCGGTGGTGGTGGCTGGCATTGGCTATCCACGGGCCATCGGAGAGGTTTGGGGGACCTTCACTGAGAAAGGCTGCCTGCCCACGCCCTACATGTTGTTTGGCTTCGCCCTTTTAAACTGGGAACTATCTCGGGTAGCACTGAAGGTGGCTAAGGCCCTCGAAACCTATGGCTACCAGAGCCTGCCCATGGCGCCCTCGTATATGCTGGCGCGGTATCGGTACGATGAATACTTTGACCAATGGAACCGTTACTTGGGCGACTTCTCCCATAAGCACGCGGCCCTCGCTGCTGGGCTGGGGACCTTCGGCTGGAGCAACCTGTTCCTCACCCCGGCTTATGGCGCCCGGCAGCGCCTAATCTCGGTCATTACCGAGGCACCCCTGGAGGCCGGAGAGTTGATGGCCTCTGAACAGCTCTGCAAGCCTGAACTCTGCGGGTATGCCTGTGTGGAGACCTGTCCTATCGGCGCCCTCAGCAAGGATGAGGCCCAAGAGTTCACCATGGACGGGCGCACCTACCGTTATGGGGCGCTCGACCACATGCGGTGCCGCTGGTGCCTGGACGGATTCACTGAGGGGTCAGGCAGTCGGACGCACTTCGAGCCCCCGGAAAGAATAACGCAGGCCGATTTCGTGCGTGCTGCGGCCAAGCGTAAGTTCGCCGACGAGGGGCTTTACGCCATGGGCTTCATTGACTTTTGCGGCAAGTGCATGCATCAGTGCCCCAGCCCAGAATTCGTCTATGTCCCTCAACCTATTGAACGTTTTCAGGGCCGGACAGGATGTCGTTACCTGCCCCGAGGAGATTAGAGAATTGACAGGATTTCCAGATTTTCCCTCTCAGTCGCCTCTCTGAGGTTCTCCTTTGTCATCATATCCAGCAAAGAGCTATAAGATTAAGTTCAATACCCCTCCCACCACTAGGGCTGTGGTAACCATTATGGCTGCTGCCTTGAGCATGCCAGTAACACCCAGTTCCCTGAGAAGGACAACAAAGGTGGCAATACAGGGGAAAAACATAGCTAAAACTACACTGCCAACAACCAGTTGCCCAGCACTCAACCCTAAAGGAGCCAGCATACCGATAGCTACATCCTTGCGCAGGAAGCCAATAACCAAGGCTACCACTGCCTCTTTAGGTAGTCCTAGAAGGCCGGTCACTATTGGTGCGGTAAAATTAGCGATAGCGTCAAATACACCCAAGGTGTAGAGTATATTTATTACCAGAACCGCAGCTAAAATTATGGGGATGGCTTCCTTTAAGAAACCATAGACCCTCATCCATAATTTTAATAACACCGTTCGCCATAATGGCAGGCGGTACGGTGGTATCTCTATTAACAGCTCCGGGCTAAATCCTTTCACCATCCGGTTGAGAATAAACCCCAAAATAATCCACACTACAAATAGTGTCCCATAGACGATAGCTACATACTGAATCCCTCGTTCCCCAACCAGACCGAAGACCATCGCCTGCAGGGCGGCGCAGGGGACGGCAATAGATATAAGTGTCGCCGCAATAAACCTTTCTCGTTTACTTTCTAGGATACGGGTAGCCAGGACGGCGGGTACATTGCAGCCAAGCCCCAATAGGGTGGGAATGATAGCGTAACCATGCAATCCCAGGCGGTGCATAATGGTATCCATCAGAATGGCCAATCGTGGCAGATAGCCAATATCCTCAAGCAGACCCAGTATGAGGTAAAAAGCGAAAATGTAAGGTAAAACCATAGCGAAGGGCACGTAAAGTCCGGTAGTCAGCAATCCGAATGATTCAACATAGTTCACTTCGCCGTTGGCTATATTACCTATCAAAGTACTGTGTAGAAAACCGGAACCGCCGAGGAGACTGCTTAACTGCAATATTACTGGTGTCCATAGAGTATCAAATAAGGGGTCAAGTACATAGCCAATCAGGCTCTCACCAATGAAACGAACCACAAAAAAGGTACCAACCAGAACAACCAAAGCTATAAAACCCCCGGTTAGAGGCTTGACACTAGCATCCTCCAGGCGCTCTAGCCAGGTATGGTGGCGGTGTGTGACCTGCTGAACCTGCTCAATAATATTGCCGATGGTAACCCAGCGCTCATCACGACTACGTGGAGGAAACTTAGGTGAACTGGCGCGAGGGATACGTTCCACCAATTTCTTTATTCCTTGTCCGGTTACAGCTACAGTAGGAATAACCGGCACGCCCAATAGCTCCTCAAGCTGGCTCAAATTAATGTGTATTCCCCGATGCCCAACATCATCCCACATATTCAAAGCTACTATCACCGGGATCCCCTTTTCCAGCAATTGCAAAGTTAAATTGAGATTCCTCTCCAGATTGGTGGCATCAACCACATTTATAACTATATCCCCAGTGCTGAGCATCTTTAAGGCTATTTCCTCAGCCTTAGAAGTGGGTTCCAGTGTATATGTGCCGGGCACATCAACAACTTCGGCCGTCTCTTCTCCCAGCTTCATAAAACCCTGCGTATAGCCCACCGTGGTACCGGGATAATTGGAAGCAATTACATGGACTCCGGTTAGGCGGGAGAAAACAACGCTCTTGCCCACATTGGGATTTCCCATCAAAAGTATCTTCATATATTGCCTAATCTAATTCAACTATTATCTTATTAGCCATACCAAAACCAAGAGCCACCTGAGTATTACCTGCCTGGATGGTTACTGGCCCTCGCATAAGCATAGAGCTAACCTTGGTTATCCTCTTACCTGGCCTGATTCCTAGAGCGCTAAGGCGATTAACCAGCCCGAATCCCCCTTGAATTTGAACTACTTTACCGCTCTGCCCGGATTGCATCTGGCGCAGAGTTACTAATTTTCCGTTAGGCATAAATCTTACCTTTCTCTTTGGGCTTTAAGTCACTCAGTATCTTCACTGACATGTATTATCTCCTTTCCGTCCTTTCTGGTTCCTTTCGGGCTAACTCATCTTTATCATCTCCTTTTGTCAAGGCCACTCTTTCTCTAGCTTTCATTTCGCTCTTCACTGTGATGGGGCGGAAGTAGCCTCCTAGGGCCAAAGCCAGATATACAAAGTAAGTAACCACTTCCGCCAGGGACGGATTGCCATTATAGCCGAGGATAGCCGTCAAGAATCGCCCGAAGGTCGACTTTTCAGGAAGGATGTGGTTAATATCCCACACGTGCTCCATCACCGGCGGGATAATCCCAGCCTCATGAAACTCGTGAATTCCATGAGTCAGTAAGCCAGCAGCAAACAGAATGAGCACTAGGCTGGTCACATTGAAGAAGGCCCTCAAATTGAGTCGGGATGCACCCTTATATATGCTGTACCCTATTGCTACGGCTATGGCCAGTCCTAGAAAGCCTCCCACGACAAACAAGACTGGCGATTCGGCTACCCTAGTAGCGGCAAAGAGGAAGAGTACTGTCTCAAAGCCTTCTCTCACCACTGCCACGAAGGCTAGTATGACCAAGCCCAACGATGAACCACTGGTAAGCACAGATTGTATCTGGGCATGTAAGTGGGCCTTGATATTGACGGCCTGCTTACGCATCCAGAATATCATCCAGGTGAGGACACCGGCGGCAACAAACATGGCAATACCTTCGAAGACCTCTTCAGCTTGGCCACTAAGCTCTCCAGCCGAAAGATAGATGACGACGCCGGCAACTAAGCTAGCTAACACACCCAGTAGAGCCCCCAGCCAGACAGATTTGAAGCCCTGGCGATTGTCAGTTCTGGCTAGATAAGCCAGAATAATCCCGATGATAAGGACAGCTTCTAGCCCCTCTCTTAACGTAATTAAAAGTGAACTCAGCATTTAGTTATACTTGCCTTTATTTAATGGTATCCCGAATATATTGTTTAGGATAGCCTTATTCTTATGATTATTATAGCAGATACCCGAGAGCTTGTCAAATACCTCTTAATAGTTATTTTTGGGCACCCTTAAAATTTTCTTGACTCATCCGAATAGATATAGTAGAATGAAGGTTGTAGGAGGCGTGCTTTGAGTGAGCGGACAGTAGAGGAATATCTGGAATCCATCGGTGCGCTTGAGGAGCGGGAGAGTCCGGTTAGTACTTCCTCTATAGCGCAAGTTCTAGAAGTATCTCCAGCCTCGGTGAGCGAGATGCTACGCCGACTATTAAGAAAGGGGCTGGTTGAGTACCACCCCTACGGAGGTGCGGCGCTGACTGAAAAGGGCAGACGGCGCTTTTTGGAGTTAACCCGTCGTCATCGCCTGTGGGAGGTATTCCTCAACAGGTATCTAGGGATAGGCTGGGAAGATGTCTACCAGCCTGCCTGTAGTTTGGAACATGCCACATCCGACTTAGTCGCCGAAAAGCTGGGCAAGTTTCTGGATAATCCCGATGTTTGCCCGCATGGCAGTCCTATCCCCAAGAGCAACCTCAAGAGGCCCAAGGTGCCTGGTATCCCGCTAGCTGACCTTGAAGCGGGGCAAGCTGGTAAGATGGTTTGCGTTGTTAGCGAGAGTAATTCAAAATTCCTGCGTTATCTGACCAGCCTGGGTCTAATCCCTGGAGCGAAGGTAAAAGTCCTGGAGAAAGCATCTTTTGATGGCACCTTGACAATTGAGGTCAATAATTCCACCAAGGCTATAGGTCGGGAAGCGGCATCCTTAATCATGGTAGAGCCGGTTTGAAATCATCCCGGCGAGATAGCTGAGTCAACTTGCTCAAGCCCGGTACAACCTGTTCCCCCACACAATCAACAAACCATTACCCAGCTAATGCTCCCCACCCGGGTTGACTAATTATGAAATCTCTGGTATAGTATAAGAGTTTTAGATAGTACGCAGTAATTCTGTGATACGAATCTGAGGAGGTTCTTAAATTAGCCTAGCCAGGAGGAAACCTGAGCTAACCTTTGGCTCCCTCGTCTTTGCCCCACTTTTTCCCTTCCTCTCTACTTCCCACTCTGAACCGAACTCCATCCCGCTGTAAACCCACTACTGAAACCAAAAGGTAGGAGCTTATGAGCGAAAAGGGGGACACCCAGGTAAAAATCTCGTGTCAAAATCTGTGGAAGGTCTTCGGCCCTGACCCACAACGTGCTCTCAACCTGATAAAGGATGGCATGACCAAAGAGGAAGTGCTGAAGCAGACCGGTCATGTGATAGCTGTGAAAGACGTTTCCTTTGATGTCAATGAGGGTGAAGCGTTTGTGATTATGGGATTATCTGGTAGTGGCAAGTCCACCCTCATCCGCTGCATTAACCGCCTCATCAAGCCCACCAAGGGACGAATCCTCGTCGATGGAGCTGACCTTGCCACCATGAATGAGACAGAGCTCAGGATGACCCGCCGCCACAAGGTGTGCATGGTGTTCCAGCAGTTCGCCCTATTCCCTCATCGCTCGGTGCTTGACAATGCAGCCTACGGGCTTGAGGTGCAGGCCGTGGACAAGGCACAGCGGCGAAAACGGACACTGGAGGTGCTTGAGATGGTGGGGCTCAAAGGCTGGGAGAACAACTATCCTGATGAGCTCAGTGGCGGCATGCAACAGCGAGTAGGTCTGGCGCGGGCATTCGCTGTAGACCCCGAGATACTGCTCATGGATGAGCCATTCAGCGCTCTTGACCCTCTCATCCGCCGCCAGATGCAGGACGAATTCATCAACCTGATGTCGGTGGTGCAGAAGACCATCGTGTTTATCACCCACGACCTTAATGAAGCACTCAAGCTGGGCGAACGCATCGCCATCATGAAGGACGGAGAAATCGTCCAGCTCGGTAGCCCTGAAGAGATAGTAGCCGACCCGGCTGACGAGTACGTGACTGAGTTCGTTCGTGATATACCCCGAAGTAAGGTCATCCCGGTGAGAAACATCATGAGAGAGCCGGAGGTTACGCTGTACAGCTGGCAGGGGCCCAAGGTAGCCCTGCATGGGATGAGGGAAAAAGACATCCAATATGCCTTCGTAATGGACCCTGGGAGACGGCTGAGGGGGATTATCACCCTCAATGAGGCAAGGCAAGCCATTAAAGATGGTGTCACCAGGCTGAGTAAGGTCGTGAAAGGGAATGCTCTTCAGATAGGGTCTGAGCAGCCGATTGAAGAGGTGATACCGCTGGCGGCTACCAGCGATAACCCAGTGGCGGTAGTTGATGAAGATGAAAGACTTATCGGAGAGGTACCCCGCGTGGCCCTGTTATTGGGCATGATGGCAGAGGAGAAAAATAATAACGCTGCCCAGCATGTCAACGACCAAAAAAGATAAAGATGGAGATAACTAGGTTCGCCCGAAGGCTTAACCAGCGCCCCGCCATCCGCTGGCTATTCTGGCTTGGGGTGTCCGGGCTTATCTTACTACTTGGCTGGCTATTGAACGACTACAAGGGGGGCTTCTATGAGTTGCCCCTGGGCCCTTGGGTGAATACCGGGGTAGACTGGCTTGTAGTTAACTTCGCAATATTCTTTGATGGTATAAAGCAGGTTGTTGCGGTAGTACTGAACAACCTGGAGAAATTTTTGCTCTGGCTGCCTTGGTGGTCAGTGCTGCTGCTCATCATTCTGCTGGCCTGGCGGCTGGCTAGCGCCCGCGTGGCCATATTTACTGGTGCTGCCATGTACTTCATCGGCATGCTCGGGTTGTGGGAGCTGAGCATGGCTACCCTGGCGCTTATTGCTACTGCGGTGCTTATCTCGGTAGCACTGGGTATTCCTATAGGTATACTTTGTGCCCGTAGCGACCGCGTGGACGGCGTAGTACGGCCGGTATTGGACGTCATGCA
>JAUVZE010000011.1 GCA_030602665.1 Dehalococcoidia bacterium | reverse complement strand
GGATTTGACGCTCGCCACGCACCACAAAGCCGGCCTGTTGGAGCGCTCTCCTTGCAGCTACAGCATCCTCTACCAAAATATGTATAACCCCCCTGCCCTCAATAGGGAATCCACAGCCCCCCTCGATGTTGATGCCGACCTTCCCCAGAGCCTCGCCCATGTCAGCTATCGTACCTGGGCGATTTTCTAAAATAACAGTAAGATCTTTAGCCATTTTTCACCTCCTTTTAATAAACTAAAAAGGGCACCAACCATCACTCTTGACTAGCGATTTCAGTGCCCTTGTTTCATCTTCCCTAACTCCGATTATTGCTTTAACATTGATTCACATGTTGGAATTTGAGTTTAGTCCTCTTAACAGAGTTTGTCAATGTAAAAAAGGAACCTTTTTAAGCAGCTATAACAAATTATCAAGATAGGACACACCGCCTGAGGTCGGATACTTGATTATTCCTAGCAAAGCACAACGCTTGTGCCTGCATAACAATCAGCGACAAGAAACAGTGAACCTCAGCCTTTAGTATTGACTATCTAAGCATAGATACCCCTTGCTGTCATGGCAGCAGCGACACGGTCAACCCCCACCATATAGGCAGCAGTGCGCATACTGATCTTTTCCTTTTGGGAAATGTTCAGCACTTCCTTAAAACTCCTTTTCATGATGGAGAGCAATCTCTCGTTAACTTGTTCTTCTTCCCAGAAAGATGACTGGGTGTCTTGTAGCCATTCAAAGTAAGAAACCACTACACCACCCGCGTTGGCGAGTATATCTGGCACAACGAAGATACCTCTATCATCAAGGATGTGGTCAGCTTCTGGGGTAATGGGACCATTAGCTCCCTCAATAATAACCTTTGCCTTAAGCCGAGGAGCATTTGCCTCTGTGATTTGCCCCTCAACAGCACAGGGTAGCAAAATGTCGCAGGGAAGCTCGAGGAGCTCACGGTTTGTCAGCGATTCGCCACCTTTGAAGTCTATTAGTGAGTCTTTCTCATGCTTCAATAACCTGTCTACATCCAAGCCTGAGGAGGCGAAGGTACCCCCGCTTATGTCACTAACGGCAATAATCTTGCCGCCGTATTTGGCCAACTCACTTGCTGCTGCCTGACCTACTTTGCCAAAGCCCTGAACCACTACCGCTGCCCCTTGCAGCTCCTTGCCCAGATATCCGAACGTCTCCCTGGCTATTAGGGCACAGCCTCGCCCAGCTGCCCCCACTCTCCCCTTGGTGCCACGGAGGCTAAGGGGCTTGCCGGTTACTACTCCGGGAACATAGAAGCCACGCTGTTGACTGTAAGCATCCACAATCCAGCCCATTACCGTAGCATCGGTACCGACATCAGGAGCCGGAATATCCTCGTCGGGGCCAATCACAAGAGAAATTTCGGTGGTATATCGCCGTGTTAGCCGCTCTAACTCTGTTGCCGACATTAGGTTAGGAGAGCAGGCTATCCCCCCCTTGGCGCCCCCATAGGGTATGTTAACCACAGCGGATTTCCATGTCATCAACATTGCCATGGCCTTTACCTCATCAGGGGTAACATCAGGCGCATAGCGAATCCCACCCTTACCCGGGCCTCGGGCAAGGTTATGTTGAACCCGGTAACCAGTGAAAACCACTGCCTTTCCATCGTCCATAACGATGGGGAAATGAACCGTGAGTTCCCGTTTGCATGAGCGTAGAACCAGCCGTAATTTCCCATCAAGCTTTAGCCTATCGGCTGCCAAGTCAAATTGCGCTAACACTCCATGTAACATGTTTTCCCCTTGGCTGCTGCTTAGAGACATAGAATTCATAGATTACATCCCTCCTAGTGACTTTTCTATGATGTCAAGGGCTTCATCGAGTTGGTCATCTGTAATAACAAGAGGTGGTTGTATTCTCAAGACGTTTGCCCAGACACCCCCAACCCCTATAAGGAGGCCCTTTTCAAGGCAACTCTTACGAACTGCCTTTGCTTCATCTACAGCTGGTGTTTTGGCATCATCTTTAACCAATTCTACGCCTATCATAAGACCTCTCCCGCGTACGTCCCCTATAATAGGATGCTCCTCTTTAATACGTTCCAGTCTCTCCTTAACCAATTTCTCCTTTTCCGCGGCTTTATCGGCTATTTTCTCCCGTTCCAAGAAATTGATAGTAGCTAGTGACGCGGCACAGCTAATAGCATTACCCCCAAAGGTGGTTAGATGTTCACCCGGCTGGAACGCATCAGCGATCTCATCGGGGGCAATAAAGGCACTTAAGGGGAAGCCATTGGCAATGCCCTTGGCCAGAGCCATTACATCTGGTTCAACCTCATAGTGTTCTATAGCGAACATTTTCCCCGTTCTAGCAAATCCCGTCTGTACCTCGTCGACAAATAAAAGGATATTATATTGGTCAAGAACTTCCTTTACCTTTTCAAAGTATGGTTGAGGTGGTGGAATGATGCCACCTTCGCCCATAATGGGTTCGGCAATAAAGGCAGCGACATCATTGTAAGTATTGAATTTGATAATATCGTCTAAGTATTCAGCGCAGCGCATTCCACAAGTTTCAGGCTTCAAATTGAAAGGACATCGATAACAGTAGGGAGCTGGAGCGAAACTAACTCCCGACATATAAGGCCCAGCTCTTTTTTTGCGTGCTGAATTGCCAGTTATGCTTAGGGTGGCATAAGAGCGACCATGAAATGATGCCTGTAAGGCAATAAATTCGCGTTTTCCCGTATATGTCTTGATCATTCTCATGGCCCCTTCGATGGCTTCCGCTCCACTATTGGCAAAAAAGCTTTTTTTCAGTCTCCCTGGGGTAATTCGGGCTAATGTTTCAGCTAAATCGGCCATTGGTTTATTATAGTAAACGTAAGAACAGCAGTGGACATACTTTTCGAGCTGAGCTTTGGCAGCTTCAATTACCTCAGGGTTGCTGTGCCCAGCACAGGTAACAGAAATCCCAGCAAAGCAGTCTATATATTTCCGGCCATCCTCATCAAATACCAATGCACCCTCAGCCGACTCAAATACCACCGGCGTAACTGAAGCAACCATACTAGTGTTAACATACTCGTTGTATTTATCAATCGTGTTCATAGTGCCCTCCTTTCCTTAAAAGTTTGTTTTCCCCTTCTGGAGAAGTTCTTCTAACTTTGATTTACGCTCACCCCTTTTCTTTGCTATCATTGTGAAGACCCTCGGAACATCTGCTAGCAGAGACTTTGATTGTTCAGCAGCATCAGAGTAAAATTTTATAATTCTCTCTTCCATCTCAACAGTTTTGTTCAAAGTGTCAGTTTTAAGTGTATACTCATCTGGGTTTATCTTGAAGGAAAAACAGCCTTCAATTGCATCAGTGATGACTTCGTAGTATGTCCTTTCAATCTGTACCATATTTTTCCTGTTTTCCCTAGCAAACGATAGTAGGATTTCTCTACCTTCCATGTATCGCTGGGCTAAGTCCTCGTAGAGCTTTGCATTTTCTTCCTCAAGCTTCTTCGCAAAACTGATAACCTCTGAGGCTGTATTTAGTTCCATCTAAAACCACCTCTGGATGACAACTTTACTTTCGGTGAAGAAACGAATGGCATCTCTACCTTGGCCATGCAAAACCCCAAAGAAGGAATCCTTCATTCCGCTGAACGGGAAGAATGCCATAGGAGCCACTATGCCAATATTTATGCCGACATTACCAGATTCAACTCGATACTGAAACTCTCTGGCAGCTTTGCCACTTGAAGTAAAGATGGCATCACCATTACCATACGAGTTGGCATTACATATCTCTATTGCTTCGTCAAGGTCTTTAGCCCTTAGCACGCTCGCTACTGGACCAAAGATTTCTTCCTCGCAGATTGTCATTCCTGGGGTTACGCCTTCGAAAACAGTTGGGTTCAGGAAGGCGGTATCTGGATAATCGCCAACAACATTTGGTTTCCTGCCATCAAGGATAAGCTTGGCTCCTTCTCTTATGCCGCATTCTATATATCCAATGACGCTCTTCTTACTGTCTACCGTTTGCATCGGGCCCATCTGGATTGATTCATCCAAGCCATAACCAACCTTTATCTTGGAGGCAGCGCCAACAAAGGCATCTAGGAATTTTTTGTAGAAGGCATCATCTTCACTAACGATAACCAGGTTGGCACCGGACAGGCACCTCTGACCGGTATTACCGAAGAAAGAGGTCATAAGAGCGGCTACGGTCCTCTCCTGGTCACAATCAGGCATAACGATCATAAAGTTCTTGGCTCCGCATTGGGCAATCACCCTCTTACCAGTCTCACCGCATTTTCTGTAGATGACTTTCCCCACCGGAGTCGAGCCAACGAAGGTTACCCCCTTAATATCAGGGTGTTCCAGTAGGTTTGTTGAAACATCAACGCCGCCGTGGACTATGTTATAGACACCGGGCGGTATGCCAGCTTCGTCCATCAGTTCGGCTAGCTTTACCTGACTGATGGGGTCTCTGGGCGACGGTTTTACGATAAAGGTATTGCCAGTAGCCAGAGCAAATGGGGAGAACCAAAGTGGCACCATAAATGGGAAGTTAAATGGGGCAATGTGGCAGAAAACGCCTATAGGTTGATAAATTACATATTCGTCTATACCGGTGGCGATATCCTCTAAATTATATCCCATCATTAAAGAGGGAATCCCGGTGGCAACCTCAACCATCTCAATGCCACGCCTCGTTTCCCCCCTTGATTCATCAATGGTCTTCCCATGCTCCATTGTCTGGACTCTGCTTAGCTGCTCAAAATTATCTTCCATTAATTCTTTCAATCTGAAAAGGTATCTTGCCCTGGCAAGTGGTGTTGTCTGTCTCCATTCAGGGAAAGCCTCTCTGGCCGCTTCTACCGCCGCATTTACCTCATCTTTTGTAGACATGGTAACTTTGGCTAGGGTCTTCTGAGTGGCCGGGTTTACCACATCCAAAATCTGCTCTGATTCCGACTCAACCCACTCTCCATTGATATAGTTCCTGAGTTTTAGTATCTCTTTTATCGGCTCCTCTAGAAGCGCCATATCTTACACATGCCTTTATAGTATTCTGCCCTTTCACTCTATCTCAATGCCCATACTGCGAGCAGTGCCTTCAATAATTCGCTCCGCCCCCTCAATACTAGTAGCATTCAGGTCCTTAGCCTTAAGCTGAGCTATCTCCCGAAGCTTATCTCGGGATAACACCCCCACCTTTTCATGACCAGGGGTATTAGCCCCCTTTTCCACACCTACTGCCTTCCTCAGCAAATCACCGGCCGGCGGCGTTTTGGTAATAAAGGTAAATGACCGGTCATTATAAACAGTTATTTCAACGGGAATAATAGAGCCAGTCTGTGCCGCGGTGCGCTCATTATACTCCTTACAAAAGGCCATAATATTAACCCCGTGCTGTCCTAGAGCTGAACCTATTGGAGGGGCTGGATTTGCCTTCCCGGCCTCAATCTGTAGTTTGATCACTATTTTAACCTTTTTCGCCACTGGTGTCTCCTAAAGTTTAGAGCTTCTCCATCTGTAAGAAGTCAAGTTCCACTGATGTTTCTCTGCCAAAAAGGGAAAGAAATACTTTAGCCTTACCCTTTCCTAGACTTATTTCATCCACTACCCCCACAAAATCAATAAAGGGACCATCAGTCACCCGAATGCTCTGTCCCTTGCGGAAGCCAACCTTAACCCTGGGTGCTTCAGCCGCCATTTGTTTCAATATCTGGTCAACTTCCTCTTCCTTGAGCGGAGTCGGCTTATTACCACTACCAACAAAACCGGTGACACCAGGGGTATTACGCACTATATTCCAGCTCTGGTCAGTCATTCTCATCTGGACAAGGATATAACCAGGCAATATCTTCTTAGTCACCGTCCGCCTCTGCCCGTTTCTAACCTCAATCTCCTCTTCAGTAGGTATTATTACCTGGGAGATTTTATCACCGGCATCCATGAACTTGATGCGTTGCTCTAAATTCTGCTTAACCCGTTCCTCATACCCCGAGTAGGTATGAACCACAAACCAATGCTTTTGGTTTTCTTCCACAAACGACCTCACCCAGATAAAGATTTTCAAAAAAGGAAAAGGTTATTTCCTGGACTGTAGCCCTTTGACTCAATCTGGGGAAATAGCCAAGTCCTACCTACCTAAAAACAGCTTATCCACCAATTGAGTAAAACCGTAGTCAATTGCTCCCAGGAATATACCCATGGCAACGGCGACAACCAACACTAAAGCTGTCAAATAAATAGCCTCTCGTCTGGTGAGCCAAACCACCTTCTTTAACTCGGCTATAGTTTCACCAATGAATCTAAATCTTGAACCACTTCGCTTGGCAGTCGCCGGATGATGTGTCATAGCAAGAATCTTACCTATTTCTTAGTCGCTTACCTATTTTATCTCCCGGTGAAGTCGGTGGGTACGACAACGAGGGCAATATTTCCTAAGCTCCAGTCGCTGGGGGTCATTCCTTCTATTCTTGGTAGTAGTGTATGTCCGCTCCTTGCACTCAGTACAGGCAAGATGAATGATAACCCTCGCTTCCGCTTTTCTAGCCATAATCTACTCTATGATGCGGCTGAAGGAACCAGCACCTACCGTTTTCCCCCCTTCCCGAATAGCAAAACGCAGGCCCTTTTCTAAGGCTACCGGATAAATGAGCTTTATCTTCATGGTTACGTTATCACCGGGCATGACCATCTCTACCCCTTCTGGTAGCTCAATGGTTCCAGTAACATCGGTCGTCCGAATATAGAATTGAGGCTTATAGCCGTTGAAGAAGGGTGTATGCCTGCCCCCCTCTTCCTTACTCAAAACATACACCTCAGCCTCAGCATAAGTGTGCGGCTTAATAGTACCCGGAGCAGCCAACACCTGACCTCGCTCTATATCTTCCCGGTCTACACCTCTAAGTAGAATACCCACCGCATCCCCGGGTTCAGCATAATCTAAGGTCTTATGAAACATCTCCAGGCTGGTAGCCACTATCTTGCGCGGCTCGTGATGTAAGCCAACTAGCTCCACCTCATCCCCGGGATTAATTACACCCCGCTCAACCCTGCCTGTCGGTACCGTACCTCGACCCTTGATGCTAAAAACATCCTCCACCGGCATTAAGAATGGCTGGTCTTTGGCTCTTACCGGGGTAGGAATATAGTCATCTATGGCATCGAGAAGCTTCCAGACGGGGCCACACCACTGACACTCCCTCTTAGCACAACCACACTCCAGCGCCTTAGTGGCACTCACCCTCACTATGGGGATCTCCTCGCCGGGGAAGCCATATTTGGGGAAGAGTTCCTCCCTTAGCTCTAGCTCAGTCACCTCCAATAGCTCTGCATCGTCCACCAGGTCTACTTTGTTCAGGCAAGTTATTATATAGGGCACTTCCACCTGACGCGCCAGCAGAAGGTGCTCCCTGGTCTGAGGCATCACCCCATCATCGGCAGCGACAACCAATATGGCGCCGTCCATCTGGGCAGCACCGGTTATCATATTTTTAATGTAATCGGCATGACCGGGGCAGTCAATATGAGCATAATGTCGCTTCTCGGTCTCATACTCGATATGGGCGATGGCAATAGTTAAGCCACGTGCCTTCTCCTCAGGCGCATTATCAATAGAGTAAAACTCGCGGAATTGGGTAGGACCCACCTTAGACAGTACTAAGGTCATCGCCGAGGTTAAGGTTGTTTTGCCATGGTCAACATGACCGATGGTGCCCACATTGCAATGGGGCTTAGTCCGCTCAAATTTCTTTTTAGCCATTTTTAATCCTCCCTTTTAGCCACAGCCCACAACCAGATTCGAACTGGTGACCCCGTTCTTACCAAGAACGTGCTCTACCGACTGAGCTATGTGGGCACATTTTCGTAGCTAATTCTAAGGTAACGAAAATGAAAAGTCAAGCAGTAGGTCGCATTCTTTTTGAAGACTCCGTTTCGGTCACCAGTATGAGGTCGCTAGTCTAGGGCTACATACTGAATTACAGTTGTGAGGCCAAATCTCAAGCGACAATAAAGAACTATAAACATAGAATAAAATGCTTTGTATGGTTTTGTCAAGTCAACGTATATCCAGAGGAGCCACAAAAGACCCGCCCCATGACCAGCCCGGCTATAAACAGCTCTATGGCAACACTCATCCGATGACTCCCGATTTTACTATGTGGAATACACCCTTAATTATAACTCCAAAAAGCGCCCATCACTAAATTTGTTTCTATTGTTGCGCATGAGTCTTAGTGAGGGATTGGGGGAAACTGAGCTGGCTCATTGGCTGAGAACGCAACATTGAATGGTTAACTGATGAACTGAAGTTACATGGCACTATTGCACAAAACGCCCTATTAGCATATGGTAGTATAATGGCTTAAAACAATACCGGTCATGACTACATAAAATCTCAATGGGGTGAGAGATGGAAAACGTAAAGGATTACTTTGCTCGTCCCCGAAGCACGACCATAAGTCTTTTGATACAATGAGGGGCGAGGGGAAGCACTAGTGTTGAGATATCCGGCGTGGTAACTTTTATTTTCCTATAAGGAAGGAGGGTAAAGATGAGTAACAAACAGGGAAAGGCAATATCAGTAGAAGTGATTAGTAACTTAAACGCAATGAGGGAAGAAATAGGCTTAATACTGGAAAATCCTCAAGTTGTCATTGAAAATCTAGATTCCCTTAAAGATGTAGGGCCGATACTGATTAAGGCCCCCGACAATGAGTACTATTTAATTGTTGCGGAGGTCACGGCAAGCGACTATACACCCGGTGGGCGTGTTTTTAGCACCATCAGTAAGCCAATAAAGACAATCTATTATAGGCTATATTTTACTTGGGAGAAAAGCCAGGAAGCTCTAAAAGCTAGCCCAACTAATCACGCGGAGGCACTGGCTAGAGTATTGCCAGTAAACAGGGTAAAAGTAAGTAGAGATATGGCTCTAGATAAATATCGAGAGTTTCAAGGACAGTTTCATGTCGATTTAACCCCCTTTACAAAAAGGGATATTAGAATTCTGCTTTACGAGGTTAACAAGGAAAGAGCTATTTCTCTGTATAACAAAGACCGCTCTTCCGCCGAGGCAACAGCTACGGCTTTAATTAATAAAGTATCAACTCAAAAAAGTGAGGATAAAGCTTTAATAAAAGAAAGTCTATCAATGAGTAACAGCGACAGATTAGCTCCACTTGATGCCCTAATGAAGAAGAGTAATGTCTCTTGCCTTCTAGCCAGTTCCAAGATACATATCCAGGGATTAACAGCTTTGCCGTGGGACGAGATTAAAGATGGATGCCTTGCCCTTTATAATGGTCACCAAATCTTTGTACTAAGCCAAGAGCCTACTGAGCACTCCAATTTAACAAGGGTAAATGAGTATGGAAATTTAAGAGAAGCTCTGGATAATCTCGTCGGTAATGCCGCTCTGGGGGTTGAAGAAAAGGATTTAGACATCGGTCGCGCACTTGAGATTGGCTTGGACAAGATTAAAAACGCTACCAATCTATTCCGAGCCTGGCAGGAAGAAACCGCCCACTTTGACCTGCCATACTATGTAATTGCTGGCCAGATTACCCGCTGGGCTACAGAAAAGACCCTCGCCTTTGTGGAAGAGGGAATCAAGGCTAAGAAAAACCTGACAGAGATGGATGCCGAAGAGAAATTCTACAAGCTGGTGGATGAACTATTAACTAGGTATAAACCCTCATTAAGCTGGTATAAACCCTCAATAGGCCGCAAGAAGGCAGCTGTTATGCACGCCGGCACACGAATTATTAGTCCTTCTCAAGCTACCAACTATCCATTATCGGCGGAAATGAATTCTTTCAAGATTGATGTCGGTATTGAACTCTTTCACAATGGTATACTTCACGCCTGTTCTGACGTTGCTAGAACTCTAGTCTTCACGGAAGAAGGTAAGCGATTTTATGACCTACTGGAAAGAAACTTGCTTGAGCATGTGATTCCAGCAGTTAAACACGGTAACACCGGAGCCGATGTTTATTGGGCAGGAATATCTCAACTGGCTAAAATGGAAGAGAAAATAAAGGGATGGGGTATGATGCCGGCCCACGTTTCCTTAAGTGATGCCTTTAATCGGAATATCGGGCATCTTTTGGCAAAGCAAAATGCGGTTACTTTGAGTTTTACCAAGCAGGAAACTAACAGACTTCAATCAGGGATGATTGGCAGTGCTGAGTATGTGTGGGCTTACCGGAAGCATTCGTTGCTAATTGAGGATATGTATCTCGTTACTGATGAAAAAGGTATAAATATATCAAGATAAGGCTAAAGAATTTGCAAGGAATTTATTGATTGGAGCTATTCTAGCTAAAAGGATAAGATACACGCCGACGGTCGTGGCTCAGAATTATATCTTCAACCAGCATAAGCAAGCGCTTCTTCAATGACTCTGCCGAATCCAACGCTTCAGAGTGTAAATGGTTTGCTCGTATTCTTTTAGAAACCGATGGGCCTCCCCCTCTGTGATTTGCAGGAACCTCACTTTATCGCCTGGCTTGGCTTGGGCCAATTTGAGTACGTCCACAGTTATCACTGTAGCTACCTTGGTATACCCGCCGGTGGTTTGCCTATCTGCCAAGAGAACGATGGGTAATCCGTCCCCTGGCACTTGGACTGCCCCCAGCGGGATGCCATCGGAGATAATATCCGCTCCGGCTTTATGCTCTATGCGCGGGCCTTCAAGTCGGTAGCCCATTCTATCCGCTTTAATAGAGATAGTATATTCTGAGCAAAGGAAAGTGTGGATACCCTCTTCAGTGAAGTAATCATCCTGCGGGCCGAGGATTACCCTGAGTTCGCTCTGGTTCTGATATTCAGGAACATATTGCGGCGGCAGTCTTCTTCCCAAGATTGTGGGCCGTGCTTGGCCGCTCTTCAAGTAGTCCCCAGCGCACAATGGTCTACCCTCTAGGCCGCCTATGTGAGATTTAACATGGGTTGAACTACTCCCCATCACTTTGGGAACGTCTATTCCGCCAGCTACTGCTAGATAGCTCCGGCATCCCCTCTTTGGCCAAGGGAAGGAGATAGTATCCCCGCGGCCAACTATCACTGCCTCCCACATCGGGAGTGAACTTTTATTCAACATGGGGCTTAGGTCTGCTCCGGTGATGGCGACTACAGTATCCTTAAGGACCCGCAACTGGAGACCCAACAAAGTAATCTCTAGGCAGGCTTCGCCCTCATTGTTTCCTACCAAAAGGTTGGCTACCCTCAGGGCATAGTTGTCCATTGCCCCCGATACCGGCACACCATATTGCTGATAACCATACCGTCCCAGATCCTGAACGGTGGTTAACGGTCCGGGTTGAATAACCTCAAATATCTCCATTCTCACCCTTCACACCAAGGGGTCTCTTTCACCTTATAGGTTCCTTGCTGCACCATTTCTTCTATCCTAGTGTATTCCTGTGGGGTTATCCTTACAAAGGTTACATAGTTCCCGGCCTGTAACAAGGCTGGTGGTTCCTTGTGGGGGTTGAATAGTCTTATGGGAGTTCTGCCGATGATTTGCCAGCCCCCGGGGCTTTCAACTGCATATATGCCAGTCAGGTTCCCAGCTATCCCCACCGACCCTCTGAGTACCCTGGTTCGTGGTGTCTCCAGCCTCGGAGTAGCTATTCTCGATGACATCCCTCCCAAATAGGGCTGACCGGGGAGGAACCCCAGCATATAGATTAGATAGGTAGTACTGGTGTGTATTTGTGCCACTTCCTCTGGGGTGAGCCCGCTGTGTTTGGCTACGAATTCCAGGTCAGGGCCATACTCACCACCGTAGACGGCGGGAATCTCTGTCACCGTTGGTTTGGGGAACTCGCTATCCTCTAACCTTTGCTCCAAACTCTCCAACCTGTCCCTTAGCTCTTTGGGGCTTGTTTGCAGCGGGTCGTAGTGGATGAGTAGTGACCTATATGTGGGAATCGCTTCGACCAGACCTGGGATTTTCTCATTTCGTATGACTAGCATAAGGCGCTGCACCCGGCGTTGTAGCGCCGGGGCAACAGCGTTGCCAAATTCGATAAAGAACGCCTTATCGCCCCCCGCCAGAAATCGTGGTTTGTCATACATAGGTTGCTCCGGAAACCTCTTCTTACAAAAAGGTTCCCATAGGCACTACGGCCACACCTGCTGCCTCCAATCTCTGCCTCAGGGTTTGGGCTAGCACTGTGGCTCCTGGGGTATCACCATGCACACAAATAGTGTCTCCTCTTACCTCTATCTCCTTACCATTGATGGCTACGGCCTTACCTTCAATCACCATTTTCAGGGACCTAGCTATCACCTCTTCAACATCGTGGATAACTGCCCCGGGTTGGCTTCTAGGAACTAGATTCCCATCCGGGGTCAAAGCTCGGTCAGCATAAAGTTCAGTGGCCACTCTTAATCCTGTCTCGTGGCCTGCCTTGACCCAGGCGGAGCCAGCCAATGCCACTATGATTAGATTTGAGTCTACCTCCCGAATAGCCTCGGCGACTGCTCTAGCCAGGTCCTCATTTACGGCTCCCATATTGCCCAGGGAGCCATGGGCTTTGACATGCTGGAGCTTTTTATCCTTGGTAAAGGCTTGCAATGCCCCAATCTGGTAGATAACATAATTTCGAACCTCTTCAAGGCTTATCTGCATGACTCTTCGCCCAAAGCCCATGAGGTCTGGAAAGCTGGGATGAGCTCCTATGCCTACCCCAGTTTCCTCAGCCAAACGGACTGTTCGACTCATCCAAATAGGGTCCCCAGCATGAAAGCCACAAGCGATGTTTGCTGACGTGATATAAGGCATCACCTCCTCGTCGAAGCCCAGCTTGTAGACCCCAAAGCTTTCCCCCATATCACAATTGATATCGATTCTCTTGCCCATTTCGTTCCTCCTTTTGCCGGATATCTAGGTTTAGTCTACCTTTGCAGCTTCACCGTTTTGTTGTTCACGTAAGTTTAATCCTTTACTGTACACCCGTCAATGGCACACTGCCGGTTGCGCAGTGTCAGTCCGAAAGCCAGGCACGCCTCGCCGGAGCTGCAGTTAGCATGAGTATAACATAGGGGCTGAAAAGGGGAGGTGATAGCAGCAAGAACGGAAATGTTAGTAAATCCTAGAATGCATGAGTAATCAAAAAATAAAGGGAGGAGGACTTGAAGTTAGCTACGAAACGCATCGCAAGACCGATTTTTGTCGTAACGTTCTTACTGAGAACATGTTCCACCTGCTGAGCTATCTGGGCACGGTTTCATTACACATATTTAGTAGCCCAGCGTCCAATTCACTCTCTATACTTACGTTGTGGTGGAGGGGGCAGGATTCGAACCTGCGTAGCCCTTAGGGCGGCAGATTTACAGTCTGCTCCGATTAACCACTCCGGCACCCCTCCCAATGCTACCCCATAAAACACATATCCCAGCCCGAGAGGGGATTCGAACCCACTAGCCTACCGATTACAAGTCGGTTGCGCTACCATTGCGCTACTCGGGCACTACCGTTACCAGCTTCAGTAACGTGAGTTAATTAGGTAACCTATTATAGAAATGAATGATATAAAAGTCAAGCTTGTAGCCAAGTAGTTTAGGTAGGCAGAATCCGTAGGCCACTTATCTTTTGGATTATAGCAGGAGGATGCCCACGAGGCGACACTCCGTCGGGGAAGGTTGCGTTCAAAAGATGGTTAGCTTGCCTTCTGTTTGATTTTCTGCTAAATTAGATAGTGGGCGAGGTGAATTTGTGGGGCTGTAGTTCAATTGGGAGAACGTTTGACTGGCAGTCAAAAGGTAGGGGGTTCGAATCCCCCCAGCTCCACCGGGGGTATCAATAGGTAGAACTCCTACCTCTTCTCTTACTCCACTTTGTGGCATCGGCAGTTTTCCCCAGTTGATAACCTTTTTATCAATAAAAAAATATAGCAATATAACAATGTATCAATTTATATTGATACAAATGAAGAAAGTCCCCCCTCCCTTTGAAAGGGAGGGGGGAAGATGCCCAAGAGTCCTAGCCACAAATTACCATTGACAGTTCACAGGTGGGTTGCTTAAACTTAGGTGTATACGACAATAGTCGTTTCCAACTACCGCTGTAGAAAGAAGGTCACTCCATGTCTATACCCAAGGCTAAGTGTCCCAAGTGCGGTGCCGAGTATACTGGCTGGGCGCTTTCCAATCCACGGCACCGGAAATGTCGCAAATGCGGAGCAGACCTTGTAATTACTGACGAGCAGACGGCGAAGAAGGTAGTAGACGATTACCCACCCTGAAAAACGGCTGGATTTTGATTTGAGGGGTTCTCCGGTGATAGCTTGGGAGAGGCCCCTTCTTGTGTGAGGCTGCACATTTCAAGCAATCGTTACCTCGACTGAACATTCTGGGCAACCGGTGGCGACTCGTAGGATTCGGAGCGTAGCAGAGAGCCGTATTGAAGCAAGACGGGACACTCAGTCAGGCTCGCTCCCCTCTGGGCTAAGAACTGAATGGCCCTGACTTGAAAATAGATGATTGTCGATTGAAGGTCATCCTCCAACTATTCCTCAAACACAGTCTGTTTTTCTACTTCCACCTGCAGGGCTCGCAGCGCCTTCTTAACCAAGTTGAGGCGCAGCTCCCTCTCCTCATCTTCGGGCAATTCAGGATTACCTAAAGGGTGAGGGATAGCCACGGCGGGCACGATACGATTAGCCCCCACGGTCAAAGAGATGGGCACTATCGAAGCCACATGCACCACAGGCAACCCTACCCGGTCTATCTCTTTTGCTAGCGTTGCACCGCAACGCGTATCGGTCCCTCAGGTAGAGGTCA
>JAUVZE010000043.1 GCA_030602665.1 Dehalococcoidia bacterium | reverse complement strand
ATAAATACCAATGAGAGCGCCAATTAAGATAAAGTAGGCCAGCCCTCTTCGCGCCACGAACCTGATGTCAAGCAAATGGTATCTGCCGATGGCATAGGCAATTATCAGGGCATTGGCGAGGGTGCCGAGGTGGTCGGTGGGCAAGAGGGCTAGAAGTGGCACAGCGGCATTGAAAGGGCTGTAAACCGAAACTATCCCCCAGCCGACCAATAAATACATCGTTCTGTTGCGGTCACCGGGGTCTGTTGACGAGCGGTATCTCCGCAACAGCAGCCACAGTGTGATACCTGTTAAGGGTATCCAGGTGGAAAACATAATGATGGGCAAGAATCCCATGTCGTGGTACAGGTAGTTGCCAACCATATAGGCATCCCTGACTGCATTACCAGTGAGGGAAAGTGCCAGGATAACTAGAACAAACGCATATCCGGCATATGCCACGATTCCAGCCGGTTTATTGCTATACGCCCTGACGAAGTGGTAGTAGCAAATCATTGACCACACCACTGCCAAAACGACCATATCGTTCCAGAAGATTAAATACCGGCTAGACGTGGAGAGACCAGAGGTGAGCATGAAAGCGGCAAAACTCCATGCCCCAGCGACTGAAAGATATAGAGCAAAAATCGTCTTTACTCGCGTTCTGTCCTGCAGCAAGACTAGCACGAGCAAGGTAACATAGGCTATACAGCTTACAAGCGGTATTATTGCCCAGGGATTCATTTAGAAATTCCTCTCTTGATATTTATGACAATAGTATCTTAGTAGCAATCATTATGTCTTATGGCTTTGGCTTTGTCAATAGGACTATGGTATGGCTTTACATAAAGAAGTAGCCGAGAGAGGCAGTTCAAGATGGGTGTTAGCCTCTCCATATGAAATGTCCTCCTCTCCCTGAATGGAGAGGAGGACACTAGTAGGGCCTACATAGCAATCAATTTATCAGGCGGAGACAGTCTCCCGTTGGCGCTTTGTCTTGCTGCTTACGGTTACTTGGGGAGCCCTACCGAGCAGAAAATCTACAGTGTCGTCAGTTGGGTTAATGTGCAACACCTTTACACGACCCAGCTCAACACCGGCTGCCTGCTGCTTCAGCATATAGCGGTTAAAGGCGCCTTGAGGAACCAATGTAACCTCCAGTGGCTTTAGGCCCAGGTATGACTCCAGCTCGGAATAGGGTGTGTCGAGCATTTTCAGCTGCTCGTGGACCAGGGCGGCTACTTCCTCGGCGGTAAGATGATTACTTTCCCTGGGTTCAAGGTACAGGTGTAATATCGGTTTCTCCTTGAGCTCCTTGCGCGCTGCCCAGTCTTCGTAGGCTATTCCGCTGTTTTCTATCGCCTTCCAGATTACTGTTTCGGTTAACCGGGTAAAGCCGGCAATGTCAATCATGTCATCCACACGGGAGTGATATACCATCTGCGGGATATCTATGTTGAGCTGTTCATTGCGCATTGCCATTATCTTAACCATATCGCCGTGCCTGTATCTGACAAACGGACCGCCGTGGAAACTGGTAATTACCAGCTCGTAGTTCTCTCCTGGCTTGACCTCATCCAGAAGTAATACGTTTGGCTGGTAAAGAGGGTCAGCCCTGGACCTGAGGCTTTCTTCCTCGGGGATGAACTCAAAGAAGTTCGAAGTAGGGCAAAAGCTCAGCCCCTGATAGTCCCAGGTCTGCATAGCCATTATCATAGCCTCAGTGGAGCAATAGAGTTCCAGAGGCGGCCGGCCCCACATTTCCTCAATTTTTTTCCGGTACACTGAACCATCTCCGCCGCCTGTTAATAAGCCCTTGAACGACCAGACATCTTTGGGCAACATCGGACGGCCAGCCAGCTTGCTTTTGATCACTCCCCTCATTATCCGAAATAGCATCTTTGGTTGCCGCAGCAGAGGTATGATACTTCCACTTCTTTTCCTCTGGCTGAAGCGCTCACCAACAGCAACCATTACACTGGGCATGGACCAAAAGTGGTCAAACCCCTCAGATAGAGCTAACTTGAAGCCCTTCTGAAACCTCTCCCCAAAGGGCATCGTTTCCGCCTCATCCAGCGGCGGCAGGAAGTCGACTATCTCACTCAAAGCATAACGCCATACCATACCAGTAACGTAAGGGGGAGGCGCGGCACCATAAAGCATCTTGTCACGCAGTCTGAAATTGACTTCGCCCCTTTTCCGGCAGCTAGAAAAGCATAAAAGGGCCATTACTAAAGCCTCTACCTCCTCCCACTGCCGGGTGGTAAGTGGTACCCACTTAAAGTCATACTCCCCGGACCTGCCTGACGTATGTTGCCACAACATTGGCTTTCGCGGCAGCGCATCCATCCCTTGCTTCAGCAGGTAGGGGGCGTAATCAGCGTAGGTGGTCAGCGGCACCTGCTCCCGGAATTCCTCCACGGTTCTTGGCCTGGCGCCGCGCATCAGTACCCCGCCCAGCTCGCACTTCTTGAGGAGCCCTATCTGTTCCAGGAGTAGCCGCCGCTGGATATTCATGACCTCCTCTAGGCTGAGGTCAATCCATCCGCAGAACCGCTGCCACAACTCCTCATATTTACCTTCTTTCAACAGTTGAAGACCTGCGGCCATTTCCTTTCCCGTTTCTACTGGTTCAAGCTCTGTGGCTACTTCCTTTTCTAATGCTTCTGTGGTCATTTCCTTAAGCTGTTTCGTTTTTGTGGTCATTTCCTTTTCCTCCTTTATTCAGAAATACTAGGCTCTAGTTTTTATGGTTCTTATACAAGCGCTGATGCTCTTTCTATTGGGCAGTAACATTGGCGTTTCCCGTTGGTAGCTTTCATAGCCAGCGAACATCCTAATGAAGAAAAACTTGTCTTGGATAATTACCAGCAAGATATTCAGTAAAATGAATATTGGTGCGGCTATAAGTAGTAGACTGGACTTTGAAACTAAGACTAGAGATAGCAGGGTGAGGGTGAAACAGTGAATCCATGGGTGACGGACGAGGGCATATAACCCGGTGGTTATTAGCTTATCGCCAACACCAGTGGCAATATATGTCTTACGGAAGGGAAGATTGATAAACAGGGAATATATCAGTAGAAAGAGAGAGAGCGTTAGTAGCCCCCAGCCCAACCAGGTTGACCAAACAGGTAGTGGCAGGGTATTTGACTTGAGGCAGAGCATGATAAGTGAGTAGACCAGTAAGCCACTGCCCACCGTCCAAACGCATGGTTTTGCCCCAGAAGGAATCCTTTTTAAGGAAACTATGTCAAAGAGGTGGATTACGATGAAACCGAAAATACCTACTGCTATATAAATCATAAAAACCTTCCCATTGCCACTATTGCAGATTGCATTAGCTATGGGAAGGTTTTATGTTCTAGAATAATGTTCTACTGAACCTGTGGCTAATAAAAAACCCTCTCTTTCAAAGGAGAGGGGAAAAACAGCTTCTGAGTAATCAGTTAATTTTTAAGGTTGCGGAGTGAAGTTGATTAGCAAACTATTTCCATTTAATCTTAGCCTCTCTCTTCTCGCCTTCAGAAGCTAGGTCATTTTCAAGCTCGTGTAGCCTACTAGTTAGCTCTTCAAATTCAGTTTTAGGTGAATGCTTACCTAGCTCCAGACCATAACTAATAAAGAAGTCAAGGGACCTTCTAAGGAGACTCTTTATATCCTGCTCAAAAACACGCATCTCTTCCTTGGTGACATACTGTTGCTCTTTGGCTTTCTCCTTTGTCCCTTGTAATTGACTATTAATTAGAAAGTCAATGAATTCCGCCTGACTCATATCTCCCCGGTTATTGTCAATCTTCTGGACAAGTTCTGCCGGCACTATCAGCATTCTTTTGTCACCCATGAATTCTCTCCTTTGATTGGTGCACCCTCGGCAATTAGTCTTTAAGGCAGATATTTTTTGGCGCTACCATCTTGTTGATGAAGGTCGGTAGCGCACTTAATTTTTCTCTCCCCACATTTATTCAAAACTTCTAAAAGCTGAACTTAACCTTCTTCTCTCGACTCAAGTATTTCTAGAATACCATCTATACTTTTTAGCAGCCTGAGCCCTTTCTTGGTCACTCTATAGGTCACCACCGGATTACCGACCGTTACCTTATCTATTAGCCTCAATTGCAGCAGGAAGTTGAGATACTTTTGTAGCTGGAAATAGCTCATATTGGCGCTGTACATGATTTCCGTCTTACCAGCTTCACCCAAGCGTAACATATCAGCTATTACTTCAATACTGGACCGGCGACGGTCTATATTTAACATCTGACCGCTCCCATTACCTTTAGCCTATTACTATTATACTATTATAACACCACTGTCAATAGGGGCTGTCAAGATGCTGGCCCAAAAAAGATTAGAATAGTCCCAAGTACCAATTAAGAATGCTCTTCCCAAACAACAGGGTTATCATAGCGCCTAAAGAAAGGTAAGGAGCGAAGGGAATACCCTCCTTCCGCTTCCTTAACTTGAACAGAAGCAAAACCACAGCTACCAAACCACCAAGGATTACCGCCAGAAATAAGGCAACAAATACCAAATAGCCAGTAACTATGCCTATCAAGGCAGCCATCTTAACATCTCCCCAGCCTATACCCCCCCGGGAAATAATAACAATTAGCAAAAAAAGAAATAAGCCAATGCCACCACCGATAGCCGCCTGCGCAATTCCCGGCTCAGGTAAGCTACTCAGGAGTAAGGCCACTGCCCCATCAGGGTAGACCACCTTAGATGGAGGCAAAAAGATACTGATAATCAAGGCCACTGCCATACTGGGATAAACCACCTTATTAAGGATAAGCCCATGCTCCAAATCAATAACCATGAGAATGAGGAATAGGCAGCAGTAGACAGCGGCCACCGCTAATTCAGCGCTTAAACCATAATGCCAGAAGAGGTAGCCAAACAGGATTCCAGTGCCAATCTCCACCCAGAGCAGACGCCTAGGGATAGGCGTTTGGCAATGACGACAGCGACCACGTAGCCATAAGTAGCTAAAAACCGGGATGATGTCCTTTATCGCCAGACGATGATGGCAGGAAGCACAATGAGAGGCTGGGAAAACAAGCGATTCACCAGTGGGCAAACGGTCAATGCAGACATTGAGGAAGCTACCCACAGCTATCCCCAATAAAGCAGAAACGACTATCCCGACACCTTCCATCTAATCTCTATTTTGGGTGTTTCCACCAATCTAGTCAATAGGGGTTATTTTACTCGGGGCCGATGGGAGATAAATACAGGGGCTATATGTATCAAACTTGTTGGTCTGAGCTGGCGTCTCTTGGCTTGAGGGGCACCCTCACCAATCAACCTTGCCTTTAGTCGATAGAGATTAAGCCTTTCTGTACAGCTATTACTACTGCTTGAGTACGCGCGTTGGCATTTAACTTTACCATTATTGAGGCGACATGATTCTTGATGGTTTGCTCACTAATGGTGAGTTCAGCCGCAATCTGCTTATTACTATAGCCTTGAGCTACATAATTAAGGATTTCCGTCTCTCTGGCGGTGAGAGGTGATATTAAAGTTTCAACTTCTGTCTTCCCAGAGAGTTCTTGAAACTGGCGTAGCATTTTTCCGGCTACCTCAGGGTGAGTGGAAAGGCTTTCATTTATAGGGTACTCACCACCAGCCACGCGCCTTATTATATCAGCCAGACAGTCACCACTAATTTCCTTGCTTAGATAAGCGGCAACCTGGTTTTCAAGTGCCTGGAAGAGCTGGTCATCGCTGGGGCTCGAGGTAAGCATAATTATGCCCACACTAGGTAAGCACTGTTTTAGTCTATGAGCTAGGCTCAGGCTGCTGTCAGGCGAGGCATCAATATCTACAATCACCACATCAGGAGGCATAACCTCAATAATCAACGCTTTATCAGTGACTTTAGCCTGACCTATAACTTGTACATCATCTGCACTAGAGAGCGCATGCAATATGCCTTCCTGAAACAGAGGTTGCTGGCTAAACGTACAGACCTTTATTTGCTGCTTATTCATTTATTTTAAGTTTAGCACAAAATGGAGCTAGCTTCAACAATTTAGCTTCACTTATTTTCACCCTACTTTGTTTACTCACTAGCTGAGCTAAGTTATGGTCAAAGACGAGCACAAGATGTTGACAAACTGACCTTAGCCTAATATAATGAAATTGACTGTAGGCTACAGCCATCGACCAAATTGGCGGTGAGCTTTTTAAATTAGTTATTACTTTTAGTCGCTTGGATCGGATACGACCGAGACGGCAAATAGAATGTTAGTTTAAATGCCCTCTCTGGCTGTGTCGGAGAGGACATTTTTGTTTAGGGACAAAATGTTGAAATTAGGTTTTATTGGGGCAGGAATAGTCGGCACCGCCCTGGCGGTAAGGCTGAGCAGCAAAGGCTACCAGGTAGTAGCCGTATCCAGCCGAAGTCAAACCTCAGCGCAAAACCTGGCACAAACAATCAGCGGTTGCCGTGCTTTCGCTAAGAATCAAGATGTAACTGACACGGCTGAGCTTGTTTTCATTACTACCCCAGATGATACTATTGCCACAGTAGCCTCCCAACTGAAGTGGCATGCCGGACAGAGCGTGGTTCACTGCAGCGGCGCTGATTCGACTGAGATACTGCAGCCAGCCAGAAAATTAGGCGTCCATGTTGGAGCCTTTCACCCCCTGCAGAGCTTTGCCAATGCCAAACAGGCTATAGAGAATATACCCGGCTCAACCTTCGTTGTGGAGGCGGAGACACCTTTACTGGCCACACTCAAGGACATGGCTACTGCCCTTGGTGGTCATTGGATAGAGCTAAAGGCAAGTGACAAGGTAATCTATCACGCGGCAGCCGTCATTGCCTGTAACTATCTGGTAACTCTGGTCAAACTAGCTACCGACCTGTGGCAAACCTTCTCCATCCCACCCCACCAAGCTACCCAGGCGCTGCTGCCACTGATACGGGGGACGATTCACAATATTGATACTGTTGGCATACCTCAATGCCTTACCGGACCGATTGCCCGCGGTGATACCGGGACAATCAAGAAGCATTTGGACGCACTACAGAAAAAAGCTCCTAGCCTGCTCTCCACCTACCGAGAGCTTGGTCTCCAGACAATCCCGATTGCTCTGGCCAAGGGGAGAATTAATAAGCAGCAAGCACAGGAACTACAAGCTATATTAAGGGGGAAGTCAAGTGAGAGTAATGCTTAAAAGCAAAATCCACCGAGCTCGTGTTACTCAGCTTAATATTGACTACGAAGGCAGCATTACCATTGATAGAAAGCTGATGGAGGAAGCTGACATCCTCCCCTACGAGCAGGTGCAGGTGCTGAACATTAATAATGGTGCCCGTTTTACCACCTATGCCATTGAGGGAGAGAGGGAAAGTGGTGAAATCGGTATCAATGGTGCCGCTGCCAGACTGGTCGCCAAGGGAGACATTATTATTATCCTGTCCTACTGCCAGGTTGAAGATGATGAAGCCCATAATTCCACACCTAAACTGGTATATGTTGATGCCAAAAATGCTATCACTGAAACTAAACGATTGGTCAAGGCTATACGACTCTAGGAGGTAAATAAATGCGTACCACGATAAACCAGATAAAAGAGATGAAACAAAAGGGCGAGAAAATCACCATGCTCACCGCCTATGACTACGCCATGGCCAAGATAGTTGATGAAGTGGGAATACCACTAATTCTAGTCGGGGATAGCCTGGGCATGGTAGTCATGGGTTATGAATCAACCATCCCGGTAACTATGGATGATATGCTGCACCATACTAAAGCTGTGGTCAGGGGCACCAAACAGGCAATGGTCATTGGTGATATGCCGTTTATGACCTACCACATCAGTGTTGATGATGCTCTCAAGAATGCTGCCCGTTTCATCCAAGAAGGCGGTGCCCAAGCAGTTAAGCTTGAGGGTGGCATAACTGTAGCCGAGAAGGTAAGGCGAATTGTGGAATGTGGCATCCCGGTTATGGGTCATATTGGACTTACCCCCCAGTCAATTCACCAGTTTGGTGGCTTTAAGGTGCAGGGTAAAACCCCCGAGGCCGCCGCCAGGTTGCTTAATGATGCTCAGGCATTGGAAGAAGCCGGAGCCTTTGCCATTGTCCTAGAAACTGTCCCCGCCCCCCTGGCAGCACTAATTACTCAAAGAGTGAGCATCCCTACTATTGGCATTGGTGCTGGCATAGGCTGCGATGGTCAGGTTCAGGTGATAAATGACATTTTGGGCTCGTTTACCGACTT
>JAUVZE010000016.1 GCA_030602665.1 Dehalococcoidia bacterium | reverse complement strand
CGTCATTCTCCCAAGTAAATCTTCAACCCTTTCCTCCACTGGTAGCTCAGAACTTAAATAGACCTTCTCTTTCTCCATTTTTACCCTCTCCTTATGTAACAGTTTAGTTTTCCCAAGTTTTGCTCCATAGGCATCAACCTTCTTTGGGGCAGGGCGCTGACCCCGATTGCGGTCATGGTGCCACACGGGACGGGAAATGAACGGGAGAATCTTGAACCCCTGGCCACGATTTCTCGAGCACCCTGCCCGCCTTTACTTTTCACTAGCTAGTCCTCTGAGACATAGAAAAGGTCATCAAGTTTATATCCGGGAAAGGCTTTTGTTGCATCAATAATGAACCTTTCGTGGATGCCACGCTCACCTTTTCTCACCCTGTAAATTAGGTCTTGCGATATTTCCATCGCCTAAGGCTAACTCAACCAAGTTTCGGTGTTTCCCGTTACATAACTCAAAAACCCTTGTCTTCAGTTTCATTGACTAAATAGCTCTCCTTATGGCCTCAAGAAAACTGAAAGGGCTCAAAGAACACCCACAGTTGAGGTCTCTGAGCCTTGTTGCTTGACTTATCTTTAGGAGTTGTTTTATAATAAAACAACTAAATAAACCCATTATATAATTACCTCAGAAAGACCTGTTGCTGCAGGTCTTTTCTGTTTCAGGTTCTTTTGTTCTCTCTCAATCTCCTCCTCTATGGCCTCCTCAAGCCACTTCCCCAATTTCTTTTTTGAACGCAGTGCTTCTATATGAGCTTCGCGGAGAACGTCTGGATTTATCTTTACATTGTGGGGTTTTCTAAGAACTTTTTCATTCATCAGAGTCATCGTAGCACCACTATCCAAGGGTAGCAAAAAATATTATTTTTGTCAATATCAGGATAGACCCTAACGCTGTCCACCAAGCCCGTGTTGCTGCCGTTACTCAGAAGAAGTTTCTCGGGCAGTGGCTGGAAGAGGCGATAGCGGAGAAAATAGAGAGGGAGCAAAAATTTAGTAAGGAGGGTCAATAATGAAAACAGCAGCAATTGCTCCAATGGGCACTGAAGGGCTTCCCCGAGGAGACAGTTGTAGCTGAGAACAAGAGAATTAACGGGCAGCGAGATCTGCTTAAGCAGCGCAAATCCGAATTGGATGCGAGGCTGGAGCAGGCAAGAGAGACCGCGGTTAACATGGAGTCTATAGAGCGGTTCTGTGAAGTGGTGAGGCAAAACCTCGGCGAGTTCACTTTTGAGGATAAGCGGCTGGCTCTGGAGGCTCTCAGTATCAAGGTATGGGTTGACGGCGACAATCTAGAGATTGAGGGAGCCATACCGATAGTCGAGGATGACATTCAATCCATTACATCAAGATGTTCAGAATAGGGAAGAGTTAAGGCAGATATTACAGGTATCATGTTTACTGGGGAGGCTGGGTATCAGTGAAAAGATGTCCAGCCTTCTTTTTGCCCATCATACAGAATGGACGATTGTTTAGGCAAGTTCAGTTGACGGTTCTGAGCGTATCTGAAATCCCGCGTCAGACTGAATTCAGGCGAAGGCATAAGGCGAGGTCAGATACTGTCTCAAAATAGCTAGCACACAATATTTAGAGGACAAAAACAAGGCTCTAGAGGCAACCTTCTTAACTCTCCAATATCTCATCTAGCAAGTGGCTAATATACCTAGCTATTGCCGGAGAGGAAGTTAAAGCTGGAGATTCCATGCCAACCAGGTTAATGAAGCCAGGTAGACCGTGGTCATGCTCATGTCTTATTATGAAGTCCAGGAAGCCCCCCTCTGCTCCCAGACGCTTTGCCATTATGCCTGACGTCTCTGGCTCTAAATCAGAGGGTTCTATAAATGGTACAGCCTTCATTATACTTGACTCTAAAAAAGCCTCTTTCCTCGAATCATCAACCTGGTAACTTATTTCGTTAACATAGTAAAAAAGAGGGCCAAGACGCATTCTCCAATTAACATCAAAGCAAATATGTACCCCTACACTGATGGTACCCACTGGCACGGGGTATAGCAGCCTGTTAATTAGCTTATTCTTTCCACCACTTACACTGTAATATTCCCCCTTGCACCAATGTAGCTTATAGTTTGCTTCATCTATATTTATCCCGGCCATCTCAGCCACTTGGTCACTATAAAGACCAGCACAATTTATCAGCACTCTGGTCATAAAGGAGAAACCACCGGAGAGGTCCTCCACTATAACTTCATAGCCACCTAATACTTTTTCTATGCCGATGACTTTTGTCTTATAAGCTATCTGCGCACCGTTGCCCCTAGCCTTCCCAAGGAAATACCTCATTAGGGCGTATGAGTCTACAATCCCGGTAGTTGGGGAAAGGAAAGCAGCCACCCCCCTCATATTTGGCTCAAGCTGGCCCATTTCCCTCCGGGAGAGCATTTTTAGTGGGACACCATTATCTCTGCCTCTTCTATATAGTTTTTCTAGCTCCTCAGCTTCTACATCGTTAGTGGCGACAATTATTTTCCCACACTTCCGGTAAGCTATCCCATTCTTTTCACAAAGTTGGTAAAGCAGACTACCTCCTTCCAAACACAACTTTGCCTTTAAGGAATCCCTTTCATAGTAAATGCCGGCATGAATAACCTCGCTGTTGCGTGAGCTTTGTTCTTGCCCAAACGTCTCGTTTTTTTCCAGCAGGTAAACCTCCCTACCTTCCCTGGCCACCTCAGAGGCTATAGCCAATCCAACTACACCAGCACCTACTATAACAACATCAGCTTGGTACGACATACTAGCTTACTCCACAAAAGTGTAATAATTCAGTAAATCAGAGCCTAGACGTTCCACAAATTGCTCTAGCTAACCTCAATCTGCCATATGTTATGAAAGCCGACACAATAGGCAAGGAAGTGATGCGCCACTAAAGGTAGCAAGCAATCGACGCTGGGAAAGACAGGTCTAACAGTTCGTTTTCTTTTGGAGGTCATCCAAAATGTCAAAAAAGCTCTTTAGCATTTTGGCAAAGTCTTGTGGTGAGATAGTGATGATAGCCCAATCATGAAATGTAATTATGCGTTCTAATTTGCTGCGTAGCGCCAGCCTAACCTTGCCCCTTTCTGTTCTTACCATGAAGTCAGGGAGTTCACCCAGCTGTTGTTGGGATATGCCTAATGCTTGTATAAATTGTAGTTCTGCATCATCCATGTTACCCACCTCCTGAGCAGTCGGTAGTGTAGCACCATCGTAGAAACTGCGTCTATCACCTGTTCCAGCAGGTCCTTACACTTGACCTCGTTATATGAAGTACCAAGCCACTTGTTAGAGTAATTATCGGATTAATGCCTGCTTCTGACTTTGACGGTACCTTTATCAGCATCAAGCTCTACATGATCTCCGGTTTTTATCACGTCTACAGGATCGCCATCTAGTCTGTCTACCATAGGGATATTACTGATAATAGCCCCCATGGCAATGATGGGGTCGGCACGCAGATTTATCATCCCCCCTGGTGCTGTTTTGAATCTCGCCATCTCATAAATTATGAAGCTGCCACAAGTTGACCCCTTCCCCACAGGGAACACCAGAATCTTGCCGGCAATGTTCACCCCCTCAAGCTCGTGGTTCTTCTCGATAACCACTCCGGTTTCAGTGTTTACTCCACTCAAAAATGAGATCGGCTCATGAGATACGAGAGCCTCTCCTTCAACTTTGCCCTTAGCCACCTTGTGTCCCTTAAGAATTATCTCAGCCATAGATTTTACCTCCATATACCACTAATTGCCGCCTCAACGCATCTTTCCATTGACCCGTAATATGGCAACAAACCTTGGTGTGGATAGATGTAATAGGTCATTTTGGCAGAGTTTGTGGCTACTGTCTTGTGGCCACGCCCTTTTAGAAAACCCTGACTCATGCAGATAGGACATGAATCACATAATATTCTAGCCCCGGCTGCCTCTATGATATTCAGGTAGCCCATCTTTTCAGCATATAACCATATCATCCGAGGGGTCAAAATCCAGAGTTCCACCCCGGATTTCAACTTTTTCCCCGAGAGTAGTCGGGCAATATCCCTGATTTCTCCGATTGAGGCATGAGGGCAACCAAAAATCACCATGTCAACTTCTCTGGCCGTTGCCTTGGAAAGCGACTCCTCAGTTTCCCGGAGTTCTTTTTCGCCAAACTCAAAGGTCTCTCTCGGTTTTTTCGGTCCGAAGGCAGCCTCCTCGGTTGGTGCTTCCGGGGTAATGCCAACAACGTGATAGAGAGTAATACTACCCGAAGTAGCCGCCGCTGCTCCCATGAGCTTCAGGTCATCCCAGGAGACAGAGGGAGGTATGCCAGTCAAGACAGGGACCCTGTCCTCAGCTACCTTACCAGCAAAATGACCCAAGGTTGCGTAATCATGCGGTTCCTTCAGTTTGGCTGTAACTGAAATCCTCAAATCCCCGTAGCGATTTTGGTCAAGATGATAGCCGAAAGCGGGTGTCCTGCCGGTTATGGCGGCAGTGAGTGAACCGGGTTCACCTTCTCGGTTAGTTCGGGCACCGAGGACAGAGTTAACGAAAGGTACTGCTGACGATTCACTCCAGGCAACGTGCTCACCCACTCGGGGAACATTACCTATTAGGTATGGAGTACAGGTATTGGCCAGAAAGATGCCCATCCTGACAAAGTCGTTGGTGTAATCCATCTGCTCCTGAGCTGCTTCCTCAGAAATGCCGATATCCTTCCATGCCCAGGGCTCTATGCCTGATGGGTTGGTATCGGTAAAGATAACGCATTTGCCCCCTCTATCGGCCATCTCTTTATCAAATAAAGCTCCTGCCTTACCGGTGTTAGAGCGGCCATGTAGAAGATGAGCTGAAGCTACAGTAATCATTTTCTCCGCATCGTAGCACTCTCCCATGGCAACTAAAATCTCCATGGATTTCTGGACAGCCTCGCCGTATTTACCGTCTAACATCTCATTTTCTTCTTTGGTTAGCTGCATATGGCACCTCCTTATTACACCACTGGCTCTAGAGTCGCGGTTACATCACTGAGTTTACCTAGTTCTGCCACCATTTGGCTAACGTGAGCATAGTATGCATCGCGCTCTCTGTCAACAGTGGTAATACGGTTGCGTTCAAAAAAAGAAATAGTGATGACTCATCCTACTGCCCTAATTGTGTTAAAATCTAAAGAAAGCCCAGCAAAATGAGTAAGGCAGAATGAGATTAACAGGTAAAATGGGGTGGGGGGTTATGTTTTTCCCTTTAGCACTATCGCCCTATCATCATGCCGGGGAGGAAAAGAACCAGTTCAGGAAGATAGGTAATCAGCACAATCATAACCAACATGAGTATGAAAAAGGGTATAATACCCTTTATGATTGTCATCATATCTGTTCCCTTGGCAATGCCGTGGATTATATAGAGATTCAGTCCCACCGGAGGGGTAATTAGAGCGCACTCAGCCTGTAGCACCATAAATATACCAACCACCAGAGGGTGGAAACCCAAGGTGGTGACCAGAAGAGGGAAGAGAACAGGCAAGGTAAATAGCATTATGGAAAGGCCGTCCATAAAGCAGCCCAGGATAATGACGATAAAGACAACGGAAAACCAGATCACGTATCGGCTAAGCTCCGCCTCGACCACCATCTCGCACAGTTGCGCCGGTATCCTCAGCATGGATACGGCAGCCCCCAAAACTTGAGCTGCCATTACCAGAACTAGAACCATGGCACTTGTTCGCAGAGCGGCTATCGCCGATTTCTTCAGCATATTGAGATTTAGTCTCCTATAGGCGGCAGTTATTACCAGAGCTATAAGGGCAGATATACCGGCTGCCTCAGTCGGCGTCATGAGGCCGCCGTAAATGCCACCGATAATGGTAAGTATAATCAGGAGCATAGGCCATATATCTTTGAGCGCAATTATTGCCTCCAAGAAGTAGCGCCCTCTAACCCTTTCTGGTGCTGGTCCCAGGGATGGGTTCATCATTGCGGCAAAGAGAATATAGGTCATAAACAGCGCGGCTAGGCCAAAGCCCGGTATAACCCCACCGATAAAGAGTTTCCCGACGGATACACCCACGAAGGCACCATAGACAATCATATTAATTGATGGCGGAATAAGAATGCCTAGTGTCCCCCCCGCAGCCAGAGAGCCGGTGACTAGGGAGGCGTTGTATCCTCTCCCCGTCTGCGCCGGGTAGGCCACAGTGCCAATAGTAGCCGCTGTAGCCAGGCTGGAGCCAGAAACAGCGGCGAAGAGAGAGCAGCTTAGAATGTTAGAGTGGGTCAGCCCGCCTGGGATAACGCGTGTCCACTGAGAAACGCCCTGGTAAAGGCGGTCGCTGAGGCCGCCGTGAAGGACAACCTGCCCCATAAACATGAACAGGGGGATGGCGGAAAGCGGGTAGCTGGCGAGAGAATTATATATTACAGCACCGATAATCCCCCCGGCATCTGCCAGGAGCTCAAGCCCGAGGATGCCTACTCCTGCCAGACCAAAAGCGACATAAATCCCACTTCCCAATAGAATAAATAGGGCTACCAACAGCGTCGCTAGTGTTATCAGTGGTGGCATCTTCTACTCCGCATTACTTTTCAGCTCTGTTTTTTCACCTCGCACCAGTCGTATGGCGCTACGGTAGAGCTCGTGCAGCAGGGCCAGACACAGAACCGCCAGGCCAACAGGAACAAACAAATAATATGGCCACAGCGGCACACTACTGGGATACCATGAGAGCTTCCCTCCTACCCAGGCCGTCCAGAACCAATCCACCCCTGCCTGTAGTAAATAGCCAGTAAAACCCAGAGCCAGGAGGCCAGTAATCACCGCCAATATGCTCCTTACCCGCTTTGACAGGAACCTGGTCACAATATCAATGGTGATATGTCCTCCGGTTCTCAGAGTATAGGCTAGGGCGAAGAAGGCAACCATGACTAGCCAATATTCAGTGAACTCCTCAACAAACAGCCACTTCATATTGAAAATAGCGCGCCCGAAGACATACGCCCCAATCAGAAAAACCCAGGCCACGAGGAGAACCACACAAGGAGCAAGTAAGGCCTTGGAGGCAATGTCCGTTACCTTATCCAGAATCCTCTCTACCTTGTGTATGGCATCCTCGTGGCCTTCAGGTTTCACAACTTGTTCCTTATTTCAACCAATCCTACTGGACTGTGTAGCCGGGGACCTCGTAGCCTTTGGCAATGATTATCTTGGCTATCTCGTTGAAGGCTTCGGCGCCCTCCGGGCCAGCTCGGTCAATCCACGGCTTCCAAATCCATTCGTATGAATTCTCAACTATCTCCTGTCGGAAATCTGGCGGTACTGGCCTAAATTGGACATTATCGTTTGCCAGGGCCAACTGGATAGCTAGACCGTCCATCTTGATATTGCCCGTTTCAAACCAATCTCTCTTCGCTTCTACGTAGCTGGTTATGGTATCCTGCAGGTCAGCGGGGAGTTCAGCCCAGGCATCCTTGTTCACCGTATAGGGAAGGGTAATAGCCGGATGGGCGAAAATCATGTTCATGTTTTTGGTGAATTCACAAAAGCCCAACCCATACCCGGCGTAAAAACTAGTTATCAGTCCATCACAAAGACCGGTAGCGAGGGAAGTATAGACTTCACCGAAGGATATGGCCACGGGGATGGCGTTCAGCAACTCAAACAGAGAACCCATCTCTGCTCCGTATGACCTTATCCTTATCCCCCTCAGGGAATCCCAGTCCTCCAACCAGCCTATCTCCGGCTTAAGCCAAATCTGCTGGGCACCCCAGTGGCTGGAAGTAAGCTCCTGGCAATTCCAGTCCGTTTCCCAAATTTCTTTAAAGTAGGTGTCGCGGAGCTCAGCATATACCTCCCGATATAGGCTAAAGTCGCCACCGGGTAGTAACATTGTTATATCCAGCACGGACAGCCTGGGGTCTACACCAGTGATATATGTGCCGGCGACTCCGGTTACCTCACAGTCCCTGTCTTTAACCGCCGTCAGCAGGTCGGCGCCCGTAAAGGGGTGCTCGCCAGGGTGATACAATTCAATTTTAACCCGCCCACCGGTAGCCGCCTCAAGCCCATCGATAAACATTTGCGACCCTTCCACGTCTTGCCAAGTGCCCGGCGCTGGCTCAAACCATTTCCAGGTGAACTCCTCCGCTGCAGTTGGCGTTGGGGTTGGGGTCGGCGTTGGTGTCGGTGTGGGAGTTGGGGTTGGGGTTGGTGTCGGCGCAGCACAGGCCGCTACTAACGACAATACCAACACTACAGCTAGACCAACAACTAACAAACCTTTGCGTTTCATTTCTACCTCCTATTGATTTCAAATATTCTTCTTGTCCTAATGTCCATTTACTATTCACATTTCACACCTCCCCATATTGTGTTACTGAGGTACAGGTGCCTCACTCTACCCATCATTGCCCCGCCTTGCACCTGTCTATCACGTGGCGCAATCATGTCATTCATGCCTCACACTTAACACCAACAGACACACGAACATCTGCTTATTATTCTACATTCTAACACACTCTGTCAAGCCCCTCGCAAAGAGTTATTGAAATTACTTCCTTCCCTTTGTTGGGCCTTCACCCCAATCCAGGCAGTTCCGTATAGCGTGGTACTTCCGCACTCCAGAGGAAATCTACCCCTTCTTTAAAGTTACGAAGGTCGGCGATAAGGTAGTCGGCCATGTGCAAAATCAATGCTTCAACGGTCTTCTGTCTCCTGAGCGAGAATGCTGTATGGCTCCCAGAAATGAACATCCTCTATTTTCTCATAGTTCCCGTCCTTCCAAGCCTCTATCCATACCCCGATGACTTTTTCTCGCAAGTTAGAATTTTGAATCTCGGCAAGAGCTGGGAACAGGGACTCAACATACTTTTTGTCTGATTCGGTAATCACTACTTTCCTCCTTCTTAAGTTGGGTTTTCTAGACTGGGAAGCGAACCCTTAAGTCGTGCTTCCCGTTGCCTGGCTGGCCAGAATTGGCTGACAACCGTCCGTTATGACTTATGTCATGTTTCAGTCTGTTAGACACACGAAGTTATTTTCAACACCCTGGAGTCGGTGAGGTGTTCGCTGCCATTTGATTGGTTCAAATTATCCCGATATGGTAAAGTAGAGTAAGGATAAGTCATCTTGACAGTGGGCTACCAAGTAGTACAATAGTAATAGGCCAAATGGCTAATCTCATTTTGTGATATTTGCACTTTAGTTCATACAGGAGCAGAATGTCGGCTACGTGGCATCGCAGTGAAGTCGTTGGGGGAAAGACAGCAGTTTCGTTCTTGGCTGCCTTCCGAGGTTTTGCGCTTGTTGTCGCTGTTGCATTATTATTCTCTACCGGTTATTTCAAAGTTCTTTCCTGGGATGGCTGGACTTTAGTTGGGATAACCGCTATTTATACCCTGTTTAAGCTATTGTGTCCCTTCGACAGGTATAAGAAGAATGTCCGCCTTTACACTGACTTTGGGTTTGACCTTGCCCTTTGTTTATCTCTGCCCCTGCTCACCGGTGGGCTACAGAGCCCTTTTCTGCTCTATTCGCTCTCCCCTCTTCTAACTGCTGCCTTACTCTTCCCCAAGAAGCTCACTTTCTCCATAGCTGGTTTGCCATTTTTGGCAGTGGTTGTTAGCCAGGAACTAATTCATAAGGCTCCAATAATCGCAAGTTTCAATCCCCCGGAACTAGCGTTTGGCCTATTAGCTGTTTATTTAGTCGGGGCATTCTTGCTCGCCTGGTTGCCATATGTAATGAACATCAATGAGTCCCAGAACATTAGAGCCCAGGCTATTATTGAGGAAAGAAATCGCCTGTCTCGTGATATGCATGATGGTTTGGCTCAGGCACTGAGTATTATTACCTGGAAGACGAAATTACTAGGCAAAAGTATAGCCTCTGGAAATAAAATGCAGTCATTAAACGAGCTCGGTGAGATTGCAGAGATGCTGGAAGCAACCCAGCATGAGGCGAAGGCGGTGATAGACCAGCTCCACACGACCATAACAAGTGACAAAGGCTTTGTGCCGACACTAGCCCAATATGCCACTGACTTTGCCCGGCAATATGGTATCAGGTGTGAGCTATACGTGGCTGACGGCCTAGTGAAGCTGTCCTCGCTGGCCGAACTAGAACTGCTATGTGTTGCCCAGGAAGCGCTGAGCAACGCTAGAAAGCATGCCGAGGCCAGCGTGGTTCACCTGTCACTGGAATCAAAAAGTGATGGTACTGAGATGACCATCAGGGATAATGGCCGTGGCTTTAACCCTAATGTCACCACCCAGGGTTATGGCCTGACAGTGATGGAGGAAAGGGTAAGGTCTGTTGGTGGTCAACTGTCTATTAATAGTAGCCCTGGGCGCGGCACAGAAATAACCGTGAAGCTCCCCCCCTCCCAAGGGCTATAGGTAGTCATCAGCCGAATTTAATTACGGTGGTGGAAACTATTGATTAAAGTGCTAGTGGTAGACGACCACCCAGTTTTTCGACATGGCCTAATTTCAGTCCTGGAGAAATTGCCTGGCTTTCAGGTAGTGGGGCAGGCAAGCAATGGCGTGAAGGCAGTAGCCGAAGCTAAGGAGTACCAACCAGACGTTGTTGTTATGGATATTCGTATGCCCAGGGGTGGTGGGGTTGAAAGCACGGCGGCTATTAGGCAAACATTGCCCCAGGCAAAGGTACTCATACTTACGGTGTCCGATAAAGATGATGACCTCTTCGCTGCCATAAAGGCGGGGGCTAAAGGCTATTTACTCAAGAGCGCTGAGCTTGATGAGCTGGTGGCGGCTATTAAGCTGGTGGCTAGAGACGAAGCTATTGTCTCCCCAGCTATGGCAAGCAGGCTCCTAGAAGAATTTCAGCAGTCGGGTGGTTATAAACGTGATAAAGAGGTGGGCAAACTCAGCCCGCGGGAGAGGGAAGTACTACAGCTCGTCGCCCAGGGTGGTAGCAATAAGGAGATTGCCTTAAAACTCTTCATCAGTGAGACCACGGTCAAGGCTCACCTGCGCAGTATCCTTGAGAAGCTGCACGTCAGGAACCGAGCTGAGGCAGTAGCCAAAGCCACCGCTAAAGGCCTGCTTAGCCCTCAAGACTAACCCCAAAATCAGCCCACATTTGACTCTGGCCGGCCCTCCACCTTTCTTAAAGCCAGGCTGTTTAGTTGCCACCGCGAGGAATGTCATTGCGAGGCACGAAGTGCCGAAGCAATCTCACTATTACTTTCAGGGATTGCTTCGCGGAGCCTGTCCTGAGCGCCATGAGATTCTTCGCTACGCTCAGAATGACACGAAGCGAAGGGCTCGCAATGACAGTTTGAGTTACTAAACGGTCTCAAAGCCGAAAGGACTACTCCTTTTGGGCGCCTTTAACGAAAGTTTTTGACCAAAAGTATGATTTTGGAACTATTCTTTTTGCCTAGCAAAATAGTCCTCCCGCAGAATACCCATACCGTATAACCCGTAGTAGACTTTAACCATAGTCAGCTTGAGGGTCGTTTCCTTGTGAAAGTCTGTGAGTAAGGCTTTCTCAAGCTGATAAGCCTCGG
>JAUVZE010000079.1 GCA_030602665.1 Dehalococcoidia bacterium | reverse complement strand
TAGCAAGCTGAATTCGGCACCTATCTGGGTAATTGTCGGGTTATTTCTGGGATTAGTTATCGCTTTTTATGGTGTTTACCGGATGATTCTGCCCTTCATGGGTAACAAACGAGACAAGGAGAATAGCTAGTGCCTAAGCGGAGCTTTTTAGGGTGCTCAGTCCCTCTCGTGGTTGGGGTTCTGCTCGTTTTCCTAGCCCTCTTTCTAGTCAGCCTACTCAGTGGTGCCCTGGGTAAGAGCCTTCTTGGTGATATCGGACTACCTAGCTGGCTTAGTGTCCCCCAACCACACCCTGAGCTTCCGGCTGAGGTCATCTTCTACCTGCTTGGCTTCCCTATAACCAATAGCATTATTACTGCCTGGCTCAGTATTATCATTTTAGTCGGGATATTCTATGCCGCTACCCGGCGGGTGAAGCTCGTACCAACTAGACTGCAGATTATGTTAGAATCTGCCCTCGGCTGGCTGCTTAACCTCTGTCAGGAAGTTGCCGGCGAGCAGAATGGGCGCCGGTTCTTTCCCGTAGTGGCTACTATCTTTCTCTTCGTGATAACCAATGCCTGGCTGAGTTTACTCCCTGGGTTTGGCTCAATACTTATTACCAACGCCGAGGGTGAGACAGTACATTTACTTCGGGGGGCCAATACTGATATTAATCTGCCGCTGGCCCTGGCTCTTATATCCTTTATCTTTGTTGAATACTGGGGTATAAGGTCGCTTGGTGGTCGTCGTTACCTGAGGAAGTTTGTTAATGTAGGTCAGTTCTTCCGAAGTATGGGTCAGCTAGTGAGGGGCAGGCTTCGGGCTGGGTTGAGTGGCATGTTCAACGGAGTCATTGATATCTTTGTTGGTATGCTGGAAGCATTAAGCGAACTGGCACGCCTCATTAGCTTTACCTTCCGTCTTTTCGGCAATATGACGGCCGGTGAAATATTACTGCTAATAGTGGCTTTCCTTGTCCCTTGGGTGCTCGTCCTACCCTTTTACGGACTGGAGCTACTAGTTGGCTTTGTTCAAGCCCTTATTTTTAGTGGACTAACCCTGGTATTCGCTACCATTGCGGTTACTCATCATGAGGCAGAGACAGCTTAAAGAAGGTTTGGTATAAAATTTATGACAGGAGGATGAAGAATGGAAACAGAAGCAATAAGAATGTTGGCGGCAGGACTGGCTATGGGCTTGGGTGCCATCGGACCTGGGATAGGCATCGGGATTTTAGGCTATGGGGCTATGCAGGCGCTGGGGCGTAACCCTGAAGCCAGGGGCCCAATAATGACCAATATGATATTTGCCATTGCCTTGACTGAGGCTATTGCCATCTATGCCCTAATCGTGGCGATTTTAATTGCTGGTAAGATACTGGGATAAGTGCGTCAACACTTTCGGCCTTTCTAATCTAATGTGTTCCAGAGCTTACCTGGAGAAGAAAAGGAGTGTGGGATTATGCAAGAGGAAGGGATTCCAATTATAGCTCTTATTATGGCGTCGACCGCAATAATCATCGGGATAATTGTCGCCTTTTCAGTTATTACTTGGGTATTCGTGCTGACGCCACCTTAGTGTCTTGAGGCTTAATTTAGATATTTTAACCGCTCTTATTGTAGTCGTAGTCTATCTGGAGGAGTTACTGTGGAAGGATTGGGAATCAACTTACCAACACTAATAGCGCAAATTGTAAATTTTCTTATTCTGCTCGGTCTCCTGTATCTGGTTGCCTATAAGCCAATTATGAGAATGCTTGATGAGCGCTCCCGGAGGGTTAAGGAGAGCATGGAGCAAACAGAACTCATCAAGCAGCAAGCGGAGCGGGCTGAGGAAGAGGTTAAAAAGCAGATTGAAGCTGCTAGTAGAGAGGGGCAGGAAATAATAGCCCGGGCAGTGCGCTCCGGGGAAGACGTTAGGCAAAAGGCACAGCAAGAAGCCAGGCAAGACGCCGAATCCCTTATTGCTCGGGCACAGGTGGAGATTCAGCGAGAACGGGATGAAGCTATTGGCGAGCTGCGTAAAGAGTTTGCTGATTTAACCATCCTGGCAGCCGGCAAGGTTATTGACCGCTCGCTAGATAAGGAAGCACATCGCCAGCTCATTGATAAGGTGTTGAAAGAGAGCACAACCCTGAAAAGGGGTTAGGGCGGTTTTACTAAGGGGGTAGCTTGAAGGGGCTTCGCCCCTTCAAAAACAATTCCTCCCCCTCTCCTTTGAAGGAGAGGGGGACACAGGGGGTGAGGTAGATAAATAACAGTAGAAAGGGCTTAACTTCTTGTATTTAGGGAGAAGCTGTGGCGAGAAGAGTTTACGCTAGGCGTTATTCCCAGGCAGTGTTTGAGATTGCGCTGGAGACAAAGGAGTTAGACAGATGGCAGTCTGACCTGAGAAAGATGGCCAGCCTGGCTGAGGAGGCAGCCGTTACTGCCTTTCTGGAAAGCCCCAAAATTCACTTTAATGATAAAGCTAGACTGCTATCCGAACAGCTACCTGGTATAAATCCTCTGGCACTAAATCTAGTTTATTTGCTAGCCGATAGAGGCAGACTAGCTATGATAGGTGATATTGCTGATGACTATCAGCGACTGCTGGATAACTACCGTGGCATAGCACCGGCCGAGGTTGTTACTGCCATTCCCCTTGATGAAGAAGATAAACTAAAGCTAGCCGAGCACCTTGGCGCTGTGGTCGGTAGGAAGGTGACGCTCAAGACCGAGGTTGATTCCAGATTAATAGGTGGGATTATCGCCAGAATTGGTGGCAAGTTACTGGACGGCAGCACCCGCAGTCAACTAGAAGCTTTAAAGAAAGAGCTGGGTAAGACAGTGAGGTAACCAGAGGTCATTTATCAGGGAAGCTTGAAGGGTTCAACCCTTCAAAAGTAATCCTTCCCCCTCTCCTTTGAAGGAGAGGGGGATAAAGGGGGTAAGGTAGAGTAAATGGCAACTAGAGGGCAAGATATTGTTTCAGTCTTAAAACAGCAGATTGAACAATTTGGCATGGCATTGACCCTGGTGGATGTTGGCACCGTGATTGAAGTCAGTGATGGCATTGCCCGCATTCATGGGCTAGCCGCTGCTAAGTATAATGAGCTACTTGAGTTCCCCAAAGAGGTTATGGGGATTGCTATGAACCTGGAGGAAGATAATGTGGCGGCCATTATCCTTGGTGACTACACTCAGATTAAAGAAGGAGATGAGGTGCGGTGCACCGGTCGGATTGCTGAAGTGCTGGTAGGTGAAGCCCTTATCGGCAGGGTGGTTAACCCCCTGGGTCGCCCTCTTGACGGCAGGGGGCCAATCAAGAGCGATAACACTCGCCCTATGGAGCGGGTTGCCCCCAATGTTACCCTGCGTAAGTCGGTAGACACCCCGGTGCAGACCGGGATTAAGGCAATAGATAGCATGATTCCTTTAGGCCGGGGACAGAGAGAGCTTATTATCGGTGACCGGTCAACCGGGAAAACAGCTATTGCCCTGGATACCATTATTAATCAAAAGGGTGGTGATTTAATCTGTATCTATGTGGCCATTGGCCAGAAGGCATCCAAGATAGCACGAGTGGTCGCCACTTTAGAGGCTCATGGAGCTATGGAGCATACCATTGTGGTGGCCACCAATGCCTCTGATTCGGTTGCCCTACAATATCTCACCCCTTATGCTGGCTGCGCTATGGGTGAGGAGTTTATGGAACATGGCCGGGATGTTCTGGTTATCTATGATGACCTCTCCAAGCACGCCTGGGCTTATCGGCAGCTTTCATTACTTTTGCGCCGTCCTCCCGGGCGGGAGGCCTATCCGGGTGACATCTTTTATCTGCACAGCCGCTTACTGGAGAGGGCAGCCAAGTACGCTCCGGAATACGGGGGTGGTTCGCTTACGGCACTACCGATTATTGAAACCCAGGCTGGTGATGTAGCTGCCTATATTCCGACTAATGTTATCTCCATTACTGATGGTCAGATTTATCTGGAAACAGACCTGTTTAACGCTGGAATCAGGCCAGCCTTAAATGTTGGGCTATCCGTGTCTCGGGTGGGGAGTGCCGCCCAAACCAAGGCAATGAAGCAGGTAGCCGGTAGGCTCAGACTGGAGCTAGCTCAATACCGTGAGCTAGTTGAATTCGCCCAATTTGGCACTAGTGAGCTGGATAAAGCAACCAGGGCTCGGCTTGAGCGTGGTCAGCGAATCACCGAGGTCCTAAAGCAACCCCAGTATGCCCCCATGCCACTGGAAAAACAGGTTATGATTCTCTACGCAGCTATCAATGGTTATATTGACGATATACCTCTAGATAAAGTGGTCGCCTTTGAGACTAGTTTCCACCGCTTTATGGAAGCCAATCACCCGAAAATAGGTAAGAATATTGCTAAGGAAAAGGAAATCACGGCTAAGACTGAAGAGGCTCTAAAGAAAGCTATTTTGGAATTTAAACAGGGCTTTTTAGGATAGCTTGAAGGGGCAAAACTCCTTCAAAAACCTGTACTTCTCCTCTCCGTTGAAGGAGAGTTGAAGAGAGGCGAAGCCTCTCTTATAAAACCAGTTCCCCCTCCCCTTGTTAAGGGGAAGGGGATACAGGGGATAGGGTTACTAAACAAAAAATCTAAGAGAGTGAGGTCAGAGATTGGCCAATATTCGGTTAATTCGTCGTCGCATACGCGGTGTCCAGGGCATCGTTAAGATTACCCGGGCTATGGAGATGATTGCCACCTCCAGGATGAGGCGGGCGCAGGAGCGAGGCCTAGCCGGGCGTCCGTATTCGGAAAAGATTCGTCAGGTGCTGGCCGACCTGGCGGCTTTGCCCCAAGCGGCTGACTTGTTGCACCCCTTACTCCAGCGCCGACTGGTAAGTAAAATCGCTATAGTGCATATCACCCCTGACCGTGGTCTATGTGGCGGGCTTAATACTAACATCAATCGGCAAACAGCCAGCTTTATACTGGAGCAAAGCATACCGGTTACCCTTATTGCTGTTGGTCGCAAGGGACTGGATTTTATGCGACGATATGGTCGGGATATTCGAGCTGAGTTTACTCGTCTCGGTGACCGGCCTAGCCTGCTGGATACGCTGCCCATATCCCGTATTATTATCGATGATTACACTAACGGTGTTATTGACCTGGTCTATTTAGTTTATGCTCAATTTATTTCCACCATGGTGCAGAGACCAATTTTGCAGCAAATATTGCCTATTGAGCCAGCAGCTATACCCAAAGTGCAGAATGTGGACTATATATACGAACCGAGTCCTGATGAAGTATTAGGTGAGCTGCTACCACGCTTTGTTGAGATGCAAGTATACCATGCTATTCTGGAGTCCATTGCCAGTGAGCAATCAGCCAGAATGGTGGCGATGCGAAATGCCACTGATAATGCCAACGAGCTTATCGGGGAGCTAACCCTGATGTATAATAAAGCCCGCCAGGAATCAATTACCAATGAGCTTCTTGATATTACCGGTGGAGCGGCGGCTCTG
>JAUVZE010000031.1 GCA_030602665.1 Dehalococcoidia bacterium | reverse complement strand
CAAGGGTGGCGGCTGGCTGGATGCTGACACAGTTATGTCACCTGACTCCTACCAAGCCGCTATTTACGCCGCTGGTGGCGTCATTAGAGCCACCGAGGCAGTTATGGATGGAGAGGTAGGCAGCGCCTTTGTCCTGGTCAGACCCCCGGGTCACCACGCCACCTCCCAGCGAGCTATGGGCTTCTGCTTATTTAATAATGTGGCTATTGCCACCAAATATGCCCTGGCTAAATATAAACTGGAACGCATCCTTATCATTGATTTCGATGTCCATCATGGTAATGGCACACAGGCTGCTTTTTATGATAACCCTCAGGTGCTCTACACATCGACCCACGAGTATCCCTTCTACCCGGGAACAGGTGGGATTGAAGAAACGGGTATTGGAGCCGGCGAGGGAAGCACAATTAATATCCCGCTTCCGGCTGGCTGTGGTGATGCCGAATATTTAACAGCCTTTGACCAAATCGTTGTCCCGGCGGCGAGACGGTTTAACCCCGGGCTTATCCTGATTTCTGCCGGCTACGACACCCACTGGGCGGATGGACTAGCCTTGATGCAGATAAGCGTTACCGGCTTTGCCCAGATGGTGAAAATTATCAAGGGATTAGCCGATGAATTGTGTAGTGGTCGTCTCGTCTTCACTCTGGAGGGTGGCTATAATCTTACTGCTTTAGCTGCCTCAGTGAAGGCCACCTTTGATGTCCTTTTGGGTAACACCAATATTGAAGACCCTCTAGGTCTGTCACCGCGTGGATTGGCTGCGCCCAACATTGCTCCTCTGATTAGGAAAATTAAGGAAATACACAACCTGCTTTAGGGTTTCGCCTTGCGTAGGCTACAGGAAACGGAGCACTGGTCACACTCTTCGTTACAGGGTTCACAATGAATAGTTATACTAGCCTTTTGCAGCCTATTTGCTATATCTTGTTCTAAGTGGTCGCACATCCGGTGCGCTTCCTCCACACTAGCATTCTTCGGCATTACTAGGTGCAGGTCTATGTAGCGCCGGCTTCCCGCTTTGCGAGTACGCAGCGCGTGGAAACCCACTAACTGACCGCCATGCTCATTAATACAAGACATTATTTCAGCTTCTTCTGCCTTGGGCAGCCTAATATCCATCAGCCCTCCAAATGACTTCCGCATTACATCATAGGCTGCTTTCAGAATAAATAAGGCTACTACCAGGGCGATAATCGGGTCAAGAATATTGAGTCCGGTAAAGCGTATCGCCACTAGCCCTACTAGCACTCCAGCAGCCGAGTAGACATCAGCAGCAATATTGCGTGCAGTTGCCTCTAGCGCTACTGAATCTGTAGCTTTTGATACCTTTAGTAAGTGACGAGAGAGCCAGAGGCTGACTACCAAGGAAACTAGCATTGCCCCTATCCCGGCTTCAGTCAGCTCTACTGTTGTGCCCAATATTATCCGGCGCACCGCTGAATAGATTATCAAGCCACCGGCAGTAAAAATCAGCACCGCCTGGACTACAGCAGCGATATTCTCTACTTTACCATGACCGAAGGGGTGTTCCTCATCAGCGGGCTTGGTAGCTATAATAACAGCCAAGAAGACGACTAATATGGCAAACAGGTCAAGGAAACTATCCACTGCCTGAGCTAAAATACTGATGCTGCCGGTGATGACCGCCACCACTACCTTGAGTGTAATAAGCGCGGTGACAACAATAAGGGAAAGTTTAGCCGCACCACTTCTGGTAGAAAACATCGCCCATCACCTGCTTCTACCCTTAACCGCAGATATGGGTAGCCATTGAATGAGTCGGCCCCACTCCCCCTTCTCCCACACCACCAGCAGCGTGGGGGCAATACAGATTGAACTGAAAGTTCCCACAATAACACCAATCAGTAGGACTATAGCGAAATTCTGAATTGACATCCCGACAAAAAACAGCAGAGCCAGCACCACAAAGAGTGTGGTTAGGCTGGTATTCAAAGAACGACCCAGAGTCTCAACCAGGCTATTATTAACCACCACCTCAAAATCGGGGCTCACACCCAGTTTCAAATTCTCGCGTATTCTATCAAAGACAACCACCGTGTTATTGACACTATAGCCAATAACCGCCAGAATGCCGGTAATAAACATTAGATTAATCTCCCAGCCTAGCAGGCCACCAAGAATAGAGAAAACCCCTACTGCCACCAGGGCATCATGTGTCAAGGCTACTATAGCAGTGGTGCCATAGCGGAAAGGCTTAGGCATCCTGTGAAACGCCCAGGTAACATAAAGAAGTACACCAATGGCGGCAATGGCCACCGCGATGGCAGCATTACTGGCTGTCTCCGTCGCTACCATTGGCGACACCGAGTAGAACTCACTCTCGGTGAGACCACCAAACCTTGTGGTTAATGCATCCTCTAGCTGTGTCTTTTTCTCCCCGCTCAATTCACGGGTGCGGATAAGGAAATCACCGTCTCCAGTGCGTTGAATAATGGTGTTGGGGTAGCCTAAATTGACTAATTCCTGTTTCAGCTCTTCCTGTTCTACCTCCTGCTCAAAGCTTACTGTCAGGATAGAGCCGCTACTAAACTCAACCCCGGGCCTAAGACCAAAGACGGCTAGTGAAACGACACTGATAAGGATAACCACCCCTGAAATAAGCAAAAACCAGAACCTTTTGCCGATAATATCAAACATTATTTCTTCCCTGAATACACGCTGAATATTGATGTCCGCTGCCCCAAACGAGTGCCAACAAACAGGCGTAGCATAGTCCGAGTAACCACAATAGCCGTAAACATACTTACCAATACACCCATACCTAAGGTAAGAGCAAAACCCTGCACTGGAGCACTGGCGACAATAGTGCCGCCTAACACATACAGAATAATGCAGACAATAAGAGTGGTTACATTACCATCACGGATAGCCGTCCAGGCTCGGTTAAAACCAGTCTCAATAGCTGCCCCCAATGTCCGTCCGGTTCTAAACTCCTCCTTCATCCGTTCGAAGATAAGCACGTTAGCATCTACCGCCATACCTATGGATAGGACAAACCCACCCAGTCCCGCTAGGGTGAGAGTAACCGGCATCAACTTAAACAACGCCAATACCAACGCCCCATAAAAAATCAAAGCCAGGCTGGCAAGAACTCCCGGCAGGCGATAGTAGATAATCATAAATAATATCACGATTAGTATGCCAATTATCCCCGCCTTAACACTCATATCAACAAACCTAGCCCCTAGTATAGGTGATACAGTTTGGTCATAGAGTATTTCCAGAGGCACAGGTAGGCGACCAGCATTAAGTTGTACAGATAAACTAGTTGCCTCATTTAAGCTTAATCCTTCAATCTGACCCCTATCTCTGATAGTGCTGTGGACAATAGGGGCAATGGGTAAGCCATCCTCTCCCAATAGAGCCACACTGCCCTCAAATATACCCAGCGGCTTATTTATCAGACGACTGGTAATTTCTTCAGATAACTGGCTCCCTTCTTCATCCCATTCAAAAACCAGTAATAGTCTACCCAGATTATCCTGAGATACATAGGTATTCTCTTTGAAATAGCGGCTGGTTAGCGCCTTCTCCTCGCCATCAATCACTGCTGTAGCTGGTTTCCATCTGCCCAGTTCATTTTCCCATTTCGCCTCTTCATCATCGGCGACCAGTTCCCCGAACTCCAGTAGCGCCACCCGTGAGAGCCTTTCCTTTTCTTTGTCAGTAATGCTCTTTCCAGGTAGTTGAACCAATATACGGTCTTGACCTTGTTTCTGGATAACTGGCTCGGTTACTCCCAGGGGGTTAATCCGGTTACTGATAACCGCAATTACTCCCTCCATAATACTGGCTTCCTCACCCGGCTCAACGTTGGATAGATCAGCCTTATAAACTATGTGAAGACCACCCTGCAAATCCAAGCCCAGCCGCATATCCTCCCTCCCAAACAGGGGGTAGGCAAGGGCACTGATGGCAAAGGCGAAGATGGCTAATATGGCTATAAGAACCAGTGTATTTCCTCTGGGCATAGCTATTGTTTCCTCACCTCAGTTATTAGCTGCCTACGGATATAGGCTATGGCCTCCCCCCGGGTAGCTAGCTCCCCGGAGGCTTGGGCTTCACGCACTGCCTCCAAAAGCTCCCCAATCTTAGGTCCTGGGCTCAGGCCAAAGATACTTATCAGGTCATGTCCATCAACCAGTTTGGGCGGGGTGACCACACCCTCCTCTTGAAAACGCTGAGAAAGCACATACTCCACCATCTGAGCGTGCTCCCGCCACTGAGTCAAGTCCAGGTGTGGACCTCTAGTGGCTAAATGGTCAGCCAAACTCAGGAAAAGTATATCAATACCAGCCTCATCGGTATCACGAAAGTAGCGATAGATAGCCCGGCGGGTGGGGAGCCCGGTATGACTCATCTGCATTGGCCTCAGGTGATGCTGCACCATAATCTCTACTAGCTTTACCTCTTTGCCGCTAAACCTGAGTCTTTCCAGGATATTGACCGTCGTAGTCGCCCCCTCCTTAGCATGCCCTAAAAAACGCATCCGTCCATCAGCGTCAATAGTCTTGCTCTGGGGTTTAGAGATATCATGGAGAAGCGCCGCCAGTTTGAGTAGCGACCCCCTGGTGCTACCGTGGCTAACCTCTAGCGCAAAGTGCTGAGACAGCAATTCCGGCCACGGGACAGCTGCTAAGACCTCGTCAACGGCATACTCCCAGGTTCCCTGCCTGAGTAGAAAATCAGTGGCAACTACTGTCTGTATAGAATGGTCAAAAACATCCCAGAAGTGCTCTTTGGGCTGCACCACCCCCTTGGTCTGAGCTAGTTCTGGAATCATAACCATGAGTAAACCCAGCTCGTCAAGATAGGCCAAGGATTGCCCGGCTTGCGGCATCGCCAGCAGCCGAAGTAGCTCCTCCCTTACTCGCTCACCGGCTACATTAGTTAGCAGATGACAGTAGCGCTGAATTAGCGACTCGGTCTGCGTATCAATACTAAAACCAAGCTCGGCAGCCAAACGCACTGCTCGTAGTAAGCGGACAGCGTCCGACGGGAAAGCCGTCTCCGAAACTGTCCGAATCACACCCTGGTGCAGGTCACCTAAGCCATGAAATGGGTCTATGAGCTGAAGGTCGATGTAACCCTTGCCTAACTGGCTAAGGTCAATGGCCATGGCGTCTATAGTGAAATCCCGCCGTGCTAAATCCTGCTTAATGCTGCCCTCAAATGTGGAGAAATCAAGCTCCCACCTACCTGTCTCATTAACTACCACTACCCTACCCACCCTATTTATCTCATCCAGCAAAACATACTTACCGCCAAGAGCAACAGCTACTTTAGGAGCAATCTCCAGTGCATCTCTAGCTACCGCAATATCAATATCAGCCGTATCTCGCCCCAGCAGCACATCACGCACCAGGCCACCAACCAGATACGATTTTACACCCTGTTTGGTAAGAAAATGGCTTACCTTGGTCAATAGTAATGAGGTTTTAGACTCAGGCTCTAGCTTCAAACTTTCGTCCACCTTAACGCATCTAAAGCTAAACTATACTCCAAAGATGCTATTTTATCAAGGGGTAGGGTTAGAGATTTTTTATTGACCCCACCCCCCTTAATATTTATTTGGGAACCCTCCCCCTTTATCCCTCCCTTGGTAAGGGAGGGGGAAGAATACTAGAAGAGAGGCGAAGCCTCTCTTTGACTCTCCTCTAGTAACTTTCTCCTTGAAGGGAGAGGGGGAAGATATAAAAAGGGGCTTCACCCCTCTCTTCCCTTATCAGGGGAAGGGGGCAGGGGGATAGGTTGCTAAACAGCCTCCGGGAATGAGTCACCTATTAACGGTAGCTTGAGCGGTAGAGCCTCCACAACTAGTTTCCCCTTTGATAAAGAGAGGAAATAAAGGGTGAGGTTGATAAACAGCTCTACTCAATGAAGGTAACTACTAGTGGCCACTTTGTTCCAGTTGGAACCTTTTCACCACTACTTGGGGGTGGACACTGCTTAGAAGCGCGGTTACGGGTTTTCTTTGATAAGGCTCCTGGCAATGCTCTTTAACATGGAGAGGATGCCGAGAACAGCACGCTGCACCTCAATCGGCTCTTCAGCCAGCACCTTAGCCACATAGGGGTCTAACTGTCGGCCACTATAAACTGGATGCGCCTCGGCTATGCCAGGGGGTTGGGGGGACAGGTAGCCAGCCAGAGTAAATAGCTCATCCTCTTCAAAGCCTAAAGGCTTGGCAATTCTCCGCAGGATTGAGGCAGAGGGGAACCGCTCTCCTCTTTCTACGCGACCCAGATGGGATGCAGATACACCTGACAACTCAGTAAGCTCCCGTAGTGTTAGTGACATCCTGAGTCTCTGCTGCTTGAGTATTTCGCCTAGAGCATTCTTGCTATTATCGTTCATCTTCATTTACATTATAATTTGCCAAATGGCAAATGTCAAGATTATGACAGAATAGGCTACTATCAAGTATATCTTATCGTCACAGTCATGTTAATGACCCAAACGGGCTAAATTGTGGGGGTAAATTAGGCATAGGAAAAAAGGTTGACAAATGGCATATTTCAGGCTATAATGTAGCTGTCTGACACTTTCAGAGGCAGCCATGATAATAAAGACTAGGATTTTTGACCTGTGTAATGGCCGATACAGCAACCTATCTGAGCTGGCCCAGGCTATGGGAATATCAGTAAGTCAGATTTACCGGGTGCGAGAAGGTAAGCGTCACATTAATCAAAAGTTCATCATTGGCGCCATAAAAGCCTTTCCGGAATACAAGTTGGACGACCTTTTCTACTTTGCCTCTGAGTTGACAACTGGCACCCCCAGTCATTAGACTCCAGCCTTAACTGCCACCAAAGTCAGCTGGCAACAAAAGACACCAGATAATTAGCCTACACCTAAAGCTGAGTTTCCTTCGGCTCGATCTTGCGTAGCTTATCCCGGCTGTCTAGATAATCAATATCAAGCACACCATTCAGGTGGTCTAAGACTACAAACCTACCGGGTCAATGTCCACCGCCCACCCCTGGGGGATAGGTAGCTCCGCTAGAAGAGCTGAAGGCTCGGAGCCACGAAGGATAATTTGCCAGCGAAACCTGCCCCGTAGCCTGTGGATAAAAGCTGGGGCTGGTCCAATCAGGCTAAGGTCAGCTATTCCCCTTGAGTCTATTTCCTGAATAATCAGACGTTTCATCCTTTCTGCCTCCCGCTGGCAAACCGCATCGTTAGTATGGCTATAAGTGAGGCAAGCCAGCCGGCTGAAGGGGGGATTATGAAGTTGGCGGCGATAGTTTATCTCTTTATGGTAGAAGGAGGCATAATCATATTGGGCTGCCGCTTGTATCGCATAATGTTCCGGGGAGTAGGTCTGAATAATAACTTTTCCGCCTAAACTACCGCGCCCAGCCCTCCCTGCCACCTGACATAGCAGTTGAAAGGTTCTCTCCCCGGCACGAAAGTCAGGCAGGTTCAGACCAGTATCAGCACTAACTACCCCCACCAGGGTCACTCTAGGTAAATCCAGTCCCTTGGCAATCATCTGGGTGCCGATAAGAATATCAGCCTGGTGAGCACGGAACTTGCCTAATATTTCCTGGTGAGAATATTTCCCCCTCGTAACATCACTATCCCAACGCAGCAGTCTGGCTTGAGGAAGGGCTTGACTTGCTTCCTGCTCCAATTTCTGGGTGCCGATGCCGAGAAACTTTATCCGTTGACTACAGCAGCGGGGGCAAGTTTGGGGAACTGGCACTCGGTAATTGCACTGGTGACAGAGCAGCATATCCTCAGCAAAATGATAGGTAAGCGCCACCTCGCAACGCTTGCAGCGGAGCACAAACCCACAACGCCGGCACTGAATAAAGGTAGCTGTTCCCCGCCGATTAAGAAATAGAATCACCTGCTCCCTACTCCCCACAGCTTTAGCTATCGCCTGTGATAGGGAGCGGCTAAAAAGGCTCCTGTTCCCGGCTTTGAGTTCATCTCTTAAATCTACAACCTCAACCTTGGGTAGTGCTGAGCCCTCGCTGGGAGTAACCCGCTCCGGAAGCTGAAGCAGATGATAATCCCCCCTTTGGGCGTGGTGAAAGGTCTCTACATCAGGGGTGGCGCTGCCCAGTATAACTACCGCCCCGGTTAACTCAGCCAGCTTTATGGCGACATCACGGGCATGGTAGCGGGGCGATTTATCATGTTGCTTATAGGTCCATTCATGCTCCTCATCAATGACAATAAGACCAAGCTCGGGTTGTGGAGCAAAGATAGCACTCCTGGAACCGATAACGACGTCAAATTCTCCGTCTCTTATGCGGTGCCACTCATCGTATTGCTCACCCAGGGAGAGTTTACTATGAAGAACAGCTACCTTACGGGGAAAGCGCGAGGCAAAGCGCTCTATAGTCTGGGGGGTAAGGGCAATCTCTGGAACCAGAACAATGCCTCGCTTACCCTGTTTTACCACCTCAGCCAGAGCCTGCAGATAAATTTCAGTCTTGCCACTCCCGGTAACCCCATGAAGTAAGAAAACGGATGGTGAAGCATTATCTGATGGTGCCTTAAGGAGGCTTGATTTGATGGACTCCAGGGCTGCTCTCTGGGCAGTGGTGAGGGTCAACGGATAAGAGGGGGTCATGCTTTGGTAAGCAAGTGGGTCGCGTTTTATTTCAATATGCTGAAGTTCGACTAAACCTCTACTGACTAGAGCCTTAACCACTGATGCCGAGCTGCCAACCTTCTGCCTAACTTCCGACAGGGGCACCGGCTCGGTCTGCTGAGCTAAGAAGTCAAGAAGAGCCGCTTGTCTGCTCGCCCTTTTCTCACGCAGACTGGCTGCCTCCTGCCTGGCTTCATCAATTGCAACAGCTAGACGGAGATAAGAGACCGTCTTCGGTCTTACCTTAACCTTCTCCAGCTCATAGCTTTTAACTACCAGCCCTTGACCTATCAGTTGAGATGTTATCAGCCTAACCTGCCCGGAGCCTAGTCTCCTCTCCAGCTCTCTAAGGCTGATTTTCCCCTGTCTGTGAACTAATTCCAGAACACCCCTCTGTCCCTGGGTAAGAGAAGACATATCTGGCTCCTGAGTGGTTGATGGTGTTGAGATAAAAGTAACTGTCTTACGCTCAAAGCCTGGTGGTAGCATTAGAGCCACTGCCTCAAAGAGGGGGGATAGGTAATATTCGCTGAGCCAGTGAGCTAATCTTGCCCGGGCTGGGGATAATACTGGGTGAGGGTCAATAACACCGGCTATTTCTCTAGTCTCTTCTACAGAAGGGTAGTCGCTTAGCTCCAAAACGATGCCCTGAAGGAGCTTATCCCCGAAGGGAACCCACACCGCCTGCCCTACATCAATAGTTAAACCGGAGGGTATAGCATAGCTAAAGGTTCG
>JAUVZE010000077.1 GCA_030602665.1 Dehalococcoidia bacterium | reverse complement strand
GTCTCAGCTAAAGATAAGGCAACGGCGTGAGGCGGGTGGGCATGAACTATGGCTAAGGCAGGGGTCGCCTGATAAATAGCGCGATGGACAGCTAATTCTGTTGAGGCTAGCGGTGTATTCCGGTCATTCTTTGTTATCCCTGTCTCTATTAAGTCATGCTCTTCAAGACAACCCAGCCGGCTACCACGCCGAGTAATAATCATCCGCTCGCCCAGCCTGATGCTTAGATTCCCACTATTGGAAGAAACCAGCCCCCGGGTAAAAAGGTCACGCCCTACACTCTGGAATTGAGATAAAATCATAGCTCTCTTTTCGGTTACTAATTCTTATGATGCGTCATATTTAGGCTATGGCTAATTTATACTCATTAGCCACCAAAGTCAAAAAGAGCTACATCAACTGCCGGATGACAGCAATGACCCTACCTTGAATCTCAACATTGTCCGGCTCAACATATATCGGCTGCATCTGGCTATTAGCCGGCTGAAGGCGAATACGACCGTTTTCAGCATAAAATTTTTTTAGCGTTGCCTCTTTCTCCGCCTTAAGCCAGATGGCTGCCATTTCTCCATTCTCCACCACATTCACATACTGCATCAAGACAATATCACCATCATTAATCAAAGCATCTACCATTGATGAGCCCCGCACCCTAAGAGCATAAACCCCCTCCCTGCCTCGGGTCAAATCTTGGGTAACCTCCAGAGTCTCGGACGAAGCGGCCACATCCCAGGTATCAGGAGTGGGCACCGGTATTGGTTCACCTGCCGCTATTTGACCAATCACCGGTACTAGAAGTCGACGCCCCATGGCAGGAGACCGTGGGGGTACCACGATACCACGCGACACCTCAGGATGGCGGCGAATATACCCCTCCCTTGCTAAGATTTTAAGGTTGTAATCTACCACCGAAGTTGAGCTAAGCCCACATCCGGTTACTATATCCCTGATAGTGGGGGGATATTGCTTGTCGGCCAAAAAACGGCTAATAAAATCAATAATTTGTTGCTGTTTAGCTGAGAGCGCCATCATTGCTCACTACCACTATTTGGTGGAACATCTGTTCTAAAATAAATCTTATACTAAATAAACCTTTCTGTCAATCCCCATCCCGGGGTAAATCAGCTGGCTTCTTCCAGCTTAGTTTCAGCTGAAGATAAGGCCAGCGCCTGATTTAGCTTCTTCATTAATCGTGCTTTACGTCTGGCGGCATTATTAGGGTGGATAACCCCCTTCTCCATCGCTTTATCTAAAGAACTGATGGCAGCTACTACTGCTGCCTGAGCTTTCTCAAGCTCGCCTAGGAAAATAAGCCTTTCCGCCTTTGTTATGTTAGTCTTACACAGGCTACGAATAGATTTATTGCCTAACCGCCGTCTTTCTGACACACGCACCTGTTTTTGAGATGATTTACTTCTTGGCAATACCTACCCCCTCATGTTTATTATCTAGACTAATTTAGGTTGAAGGGTTAGTTTTGGTAGTTACTCCGTCCCCAACCCTAGTAACACTTATTACCCCCCCAACCCCCTCAATTTTTACCAAGAGCCGTGATAGCTGAGCCAAGCCCTTCGTCTCTAAAGTAAAGTATTCGGTAACTGTATGGTCAGCATGGTTGATAGAGCTCATGGCAGCAATATTAACCTTCTCCTCAGCGATAACCGTGGTGATATCGCGTATAAGCCCCACTCTATCCCAGGCTTCAATCTGAATACTAACCGGATATAGCGAATCAACCTGCCCCCACTCCACGGCAATCAGCCTCTCCGGCTCATCTTGGTGAGTCACATTGTAACAATCCTGACGGTGGATTACCACCCCCCGGCTGCGAGTAACATAGCCAACAATCTTATCACCCGGCACCGGGCGACAACACTGAGCTAAATGGGTAAGCAAATCTCCGACCCCCAGCACCTGAACAGCTGATACCGGCGCCTTGGATGGGGCAACTTCAGCCACTACCTTAGGTTGCTCTTGCTCGGCAGCTAACTTCAAGGCAATCTGGTGCCTAGTAATACCGCCGTAGCCCAAAGCCGCCAGAAAGTCATCAAGGCTATCATACTTAAACAGCTTAGCCAGCTCCTCCCGCTTACTGAGCTTTACCCCCAGATGACGTAACTCCTTCTCCAGAAGCTCCCGACCTCGCTCAATATTCTCCGCCCGCTCCTGCCTTTTAAACCACTGCCGTATCTTCTCCCTGGCATGAGAAGTCCTGGTATAACCTAGATGCGGATTCAGCCAATCTCGACTCGGTCCTCTAGCCACCTTAGCCGACATAATCGCGACTACATCACCATTTTTGAGCTCGTAACTTAGTGGCACCAGCCTACCATTGACCTTAGCCCCAATACAACGGTGCCCCACCTCAGTATGAACCCGATAAGCAAAATCAAGCGGGGTAGCACCTCTGGGCAAATCCTTTATCTCCCCCTTAGGGGTATAAACAAAAACCTGGTCAATGAATATATCGGTTTTAACCGATTCGAGAAACTCCTCCGCCCCACTGAACTCCCGGTGCCACTCAATTAACTGGCGTAGCCAAGCTATCCTCTCCTCAAAGTGGATATCCTTCTTTTCACCTTCTTTATAGCGCCAGTGAGCAGCGACCCCGTATTCAGCAATATGATGCATCTCCTGGGTACGAATCTGAACTTCTAGAGGGGTGGTGCCCAGGCACATTACGGCAGTATGTAATGATTGATACCCATTGGGCCTGGGGTTAGCAATGAAGTCATCAAACGCCTCAGGCATTGGACGCCACAAACTGTGGATAATGCCGACTGCACTATAACAATCCGGCACCGTGCCCACCAATACCCGAAGGGCAAACAGGTCATGTATATCGTCAAAGTGCTTACCCTGAGCAGAATACCTCTGCGTCTTCTGGTAGATACTGTAGATATGTTTGGGTCTACCTGATATCTCAGCTCTGAGACCTATCCGGTCAAACTCAGCTTTCAAAATCTGGATTACTTGAGCGATGAAACTCTCCCGCCGGGCACGCCGGGCAGCAACTAGGTTAACAATCTGGCGATACTGGCGTGGCTCCAGATAGCGGAAGGACCAATCCTCCAGCTGCCACTTTAGCTCCCATATCCCCAGCCGATGGGCTAGGGGAGCATATATCTCTAAAGTCTCCTGAGCAATGCCCCGCCGTCTTTCTGGTGACAGGACATCTAAGGTTCGCATATTATGCAGTCGGTCAGCTAGCTTAATAAACACTACGCGGAGGTCTTCAGCCATGGCCACTAGCAGCTTCCTCAGGTTTTCCGCCTGCTGTTGTCCAGCGGCTACACCCTTACTCGGGGCTCGCAAGGAGAACTTGCCCAGCTTAGTGGTGCCATCGACTAGCTTGGCTATGTCGGCACCAAACTTGGCTTCAATCTCCGAAACAGGTATCCCACAGTTCTCCGGGACATCATGTAGCAGAGCGGCGGCTAGAGTGCTGGCATCCAGTTGAAGCTCAACCAGTATAAGCGCCACCTGCAACGGATGCTCAACAAAGGGCTCGCCTGACTTACGCACCTGCCCCTGGTGTGCCTTCAGAGCAAAATTATAGGCATCCTCAACTACCGCCATCTTCTCTGGCGGAAGATATTCCCGAGCCTTCTCTCTGAGTTGGCTAAAACTCATTACCCCCACAGTAGCCAAGATTGTGAGCTCCTTCTCCCTTAACTATAGCTAAGATTATATTTTAGTATAGACCAATCAGGCTACTCATGTAAAATTCACCGTTACAAATTATTGACTGACCTCACCCCCTTTGTCCCCCTCTCCTTAAAAGGAGAGGGGGAGGTAACTATTTTTGAAGGGGCTAGTGCCCCTTCAAACTACCCTAATAAGCAGCCCCAAGTACATAGAGGGATTTTAGAGGGGGCAAAGCTTCAGATGCGAGCTTAGAAAAGCAGGGCATGGAGGCACAGCCCGATGTCACTGAGGGTGGGCGGGTGGGAAGAGGGAGTTGCCAAACAATCTCTCTTTACAAATCTGGCGCTAATACTGTATCCTAGCTTAAAAAGCACTCAGAAATGAAGGGAGGGGTTAGGTTGTATCGGGCACCGCGAGGAACCTCAGATATTCTACCCCGGGAGCAAGTCTACTGGCGCTACATAGAGCAAAAGGTAGCTAATGTCTGCCAGCTCTATGGCTATGAGCGTATTGATACCCCAGTCTTTGAGGACACCCGGCTTTTTGCTCGGAGCATAGGTGAAGAAACCGACATTGTAACCAAGGAGATGTATACCTTTGAAGACAGGGGAGGAAACCAATTGACCCTGAGACCAGAGGGCACTGCACCGGTGTGCCGAGCCTACCTGGAACACGGACTACATAATTTACCACAACCGGTAAAGCTATACTATATCGCCTCTATTTTTAGATACGAAAGACCCCAGGCGGGAAGATACCGCCAGCACCATCAGTTTGGCTATGAGGCTATTGGCGATGGTGACCCTGCCCTTGACGCTGAAGTCATTGATATGACCTGGCAACTCTTTGCGTCATTAAACCTTCACCACCTGTCGCTCCAGCTAAATAGCATCGGTTGTAAGCAGTGCCGACCACCATATTTAGCTGTCCTGAAGGACTATTATGCTAACTACGCCCGTGACCTGTGTGCGGACTGTAAAACCAGGCTAAGGAGAAATCCGCTACGCCTGCTTGATTGTAAACAGCCCCTATGCCAGCAAATAGCTAACTCTGCCCCTAGAAGTATTGACCATCTTTGTCAGCAATGTGAAGCGCACTTTGACCGGCTAAAGAAATATCTTGGCTTACTTGCACTTCCTTTTACAGTAAACCACCGGCTGGTTCGGGGACTGGACTACTACACCAGGACAGTATTTGAGATTCAGCCTGAGGAAGAGGGTGCCCAAAGCACCCTTGGTGGTGGGGGACGCTATGACGACCTGATTGAGGAACTGGGAGGTAAGCCTACCCCGGCGGCTGGCTTCGCTGCTGGACTGGAACGGATAATACACAATCTAAAGAAACAGAATGTCCCCATCCCGGCCCTACCCCGACCACAGGTTTTTATCGCCTATATTGGTGATGAAGCTAGAGATGAAGCAGTAAAGCTAGCCTCAATGCTTAGACGGGCAGGCATTGCGGTAATTGAGGCATTTGGTAACAAAAGCCTGAAGGCTCAGTTACGGCAGGCCAATACCCTTGGCTCCCGTCAGGCAGTGATTATCGGCGAGGAAGAAATAAAGACTGGCACCGTTATACTGCGGGATATGACCACCTCCCAGCAGAAACCGATACCTATTAGTCAGCTAGAAAGGGAATTGCGCTAGCTAGCCTCAGCTTCACTTCATAGCTAAATTATGCTATAATAGTATTAATGGGAATCTCACTAGGGCTAGAAATTATTTATAACTCTCCAGCTTGTACACTAGCTTATCCTACCTATCCAAAACCAGCCTTCTCCACCCTTATGTCTGCTCATTGCCAACAATGGAGTAGAGTCTAACTATGACACAAGATGTCTCTTTACCACCGGAGCAACTAAATAGTGAGTATACCGCCGAGGATATTCAGGTTCTGGGCGGACGGGAAGCAGTCCGCCGCCGACCAAGCATGTATATTGGCAGCACTGACCAGCGTGGGCTGCACCACCTGGTCTATGA
>JAUVZE010000021.1 GCA_030602665.1 Dehalococcoidia bacterium | reverse complement strand
CCGCCATAACCCATGCGTGATTAATATCATCAATACTGTTGACCCGCTGTTTTACATTACCAATCATTATTTTAGCATTGATTCCTCTAGCGATGAGCATATCCCAGATATCACAAGCCATATTGTCGCAGTCAAATACATCATTACCGATATACTTATGTGTTGCATAGTAGTTCTTGGCTATTTCTTCACAAATTTGTTCGGTAGTTTGCGCTGGGGCAGTAATACTTGGTGAGCATGCGCCTAAGATTAACGGAAGTGTCATAATCACAGTAGCTAGCAAACTCAGGTAACTAGAGCTTTTCTTAGTAAGTGCCAACATTTGCTGTTCCTTATCATTTAACTCCTTATTTACTATTGAAATTGGCAATGACAGCTTGGCCTAAGGAAATCCCACCATCATTGCACGGCACCTGTTGGTGGGTAAATACAGAAAATCCGCTGGCTTCAAGTAGGCTAACGGCTTTTCTCAGCAGTAAGCGGTTCTGAAATACCCCTCCACTTAAGACCACCTGGGTTATGCCGGTTTTAGCTGAGATTACTTGACATAACTCTCTTATCATCTGAGCTATGGTGTTGTGGAATTTAACTGCAATTGTAGCTTTAGTAGTATTACTTTGTAAATCATAGATTATGGCTGAGAGCAAATCCTGCAGCTTAACCACGCTCAAGCCATCTTGCTCAATTATGGAGAAGGGGTAGTGGTCAGTTTCATTTACCTCGTCATAGGCGACCATTTCTAGCTCAATAGCGGCTTGGGCTTCATAGTCTATCTCACCTCTCATCCCTATCAGGGCTGATACGGCATCAAAAAGACGACCGCAACTGGAGGTTAGCGGTGAGTTAATCTTCCTCTCTATCTGTTTTTTGATAATGTCTATTTCTAGACTGTCTACCTCTTTTAAGAAGGGTAGGTCTGGTTTCAGGGCAGTCTCGCCCAGCAGTGATAAAATGTAGCCAATAGCGATACGATAGGGCTTTTTTATGGCTATTGTTCCGCCAGGTAGGGGTAGATACTCAAGATGCCCCATTCGGGTAAACCGCTGATAATCAGCCACTAAAAACTCACCACCCCAGATATTGCCGTCGCTACCATAACCGGTGCCATCAAAGGCTACTCCAATAACCGGGGTCTTAATTCCGTTATCCACCATGCCACTGACAATATGGGCGTGATGATGCTGCACCGGGACGAGTCTAATATCAGATTTGGTCGCCAGTTCCTGGGCATATTTAGTCGCCAGATATTCAGGGTGGAGGTCATGGGCGACAATCTTTGGCTCAGTGCGAAATAGCTTTTTATAAAGGCTGATGGTGTTTTCAAATTGCTCCATGGTTTCCAGATTTTCCATATCACCAATGTGCTGACTTAAAAAGGCGTATTCGTCTCTAGTTAGGCAGAAGGTGTTCTTCTCCTCAGCACCACAGCCAAGTATTTGCTGGCTCTTAAACGGGAGGTGAATGGGATAAGGAGCATAACCACGAGCTCGCCGGATAAGTTGAGTACACCCCCTTTCAACTATAGTCACACTGTCGTCGTAACGGGCATAAATGTCACGATTATGAATTAGGAAGTAATCTGCAATTCCTTTAAGTCTCCTTATCGCCTCATCATTATCCTTGGCGATAGGCTCTTCACTGAGGTTGCCGCTGGTCATTACCAGAGGCACGCCCGTTTCCCTAAGTAAAATATGGTGTAACGGGGTGTAAGGGAGCATTACTCCCAGATATTTCAGATTGGGAGCCACGGCTGGAGACACTTCGGAAGTGGCTTTCCACTTCAGCAGTACAATGGGGCTATGCGGAGAGGTAAGTAGTTTTTCCTCTTCGTCGGATACATAACAATGTTTTTTTACTTCCTTGATAGAGGCTACCATTATAGCCAGCGGCTTGGAGGGGCGCATTTTTCTTTGGCGCAGGCAGCTAATAACTGCTTGGTTAGTGGCATCACAGGCAAGGAGAAAACCACCCAGACCCTTGATGGCGATAATCTTTCCCTCCCTTAGTAGCCGGCTGGTGGCAGTGATGGCGTCAGCACCGTCTACCGGATTACCTTGGGCATCAACCAGTTCCAATGTTGGTCCACACTTGGGACAGGCATTGGGCTGGGCATGGAAGCGGCGATTTAGCGGGTCATCATATTCCCGTTGGCACTCAGGGCACATCTGGAAATGGTTCATGGTTGTCAGGGGGCGGTCATAGGGAATATCCTTAATTATAGTGAAACGGGGTCCGCAGTTAGTACAATTGGTGAAGGGGTAACGAGAGCGACGGTCATTAGAAGTTAGGATTTCCTTGAGACAGTCTTGACAGGTAGCAATATCCGGGGAAATGAGCTGATATTTTCCCTCTTCAGCGATGCTGTGGCGGATTTCAAAATGCTCATAGGCTGCCGGCGAGCAGTGGCTTATGGTGATGTCCTCAATGTGGGCTCGGGGTGGGGCTTGCTCTCTTAAATCAAGCAAGAATTGCTCAATGGCTTCCGCTTCCCCCTCTATCTCAATCTTGACATTCTCTGAGGTGTTGCACACCCAGCCCTTGAGGCTATGTTTAGTCGCCAGTTGGTAGACAAAGGGTCGGAAACCCACCCCCTGCACCACCCCCCGAACATTGATATGAACTGCGCTAAGAATTGATGTTTTCGTCATTACCTTATGAGCCGTGGTGGCTTTTCATCTCCTTAATTTGCTCCTGCAGCCAGGAGAGCCAGTCTTCTAGTCCTTGACCGGTCTTGCAGGAGACCTGAAATATCTTAACCTCAGGATTTAACCCGCTGATTGCGTTAGAAAAGGAAGCGATATCAAATTCTAGGAATGGTAACAGGTCAATTTTATTTATTAGTACCACATCCGCTTGAGTAAACATTGAGGGGTATTTGTAGGCTTTGTCATCACCCTCAGGCAAGCTTAACAGTATTACCCGCTTATGCTCACCCAGAGCAAAACCAGCCGGGCAGATAAGGTTACCCACATTTTCAATAAGTAGTAAATCAATATCGTCAAGAGGTAGGTTATTTAGCGCATTCTCGGTCATATTGGCATCAAGGTGACAACCCCCGGCAGTATTTATTTGAACTACTGTTACCCCCTGCTTACTCACCTTATCAGCATCTATGGTTGAGGCAACATCACCCTCAATGACGGCGATTCTGGCTTTTTCTCTTAACTGACTTATGATTTGCATGATGAGACTGGTCTTACCGGCTCCTGGGGATGACATCACATTTATGGTTAGAATACCGTGCTTGTTGAGCCGGCTTTGGTTCTTTCTGGCTATGGCATCGTTAGCACTTAAGATGTCTTGTAAGACCTTGATTTCCATTTATTCCACCTCTATACTTTCAACATAACATTCGCGACCAGATAGTATTTCTATTTTTGGCCCATGGCAGTTGGGACAAACCCAGTTAAGGTTATTCGGTGAGAAAACAGCGGCACAGTTACGGCAGCGTAACCGGGTTGGTGGGTGGTGAAAAGAGAGGCTGGCCTGAGCAGCGATAGTATCTTTACTGAGGAAGTCAAAGTAAAACTCCACACACTCATCAACAATTCCTGACAGTTCACCAATGACGAGATTAATCTGGGAAACCCGGCTGGCTTTAACCGTATTGGCCTTTTCTAGGGCAATAGACAAAATACTCTGGGTAATACTGAATTCGTGCAACCTATTATAGACAATTCCTTACTATTGAGAGATTAATAGAACTTTTCCTCAAGATTAATTATAGTTTATCTGGGGGAGTGTATTCAAGTTTTTGAAGATTCCTTATCAACCCCTCACCCTTTGTCCCTCTCCCCTTATAAAGGGGAGAGGGAAGGGAATTTCTAAAGGGGCTTCGCGCCCCTTTTAATCCCTTCATCAATGACCTCCCTTTGGAAATTTGGCGCCGCTGATGGTAGAATGGTGTCGGGAGGAGAGCTAATGACTCCAAGCTACTATATCGGCACATCAGGCTGGCATTATGACCACTGGCGGCGCCGGTTCTATCCTAAGGAACTGGATAGAAGAAGGTGGCTTGAGTTTTATGCTGGTCATTTCACTACCGTTGAACTCAATAATAGTTTCTATCGGTTGCCTTCAGAGACTGCCTTTGCCACTTGGTATGATTCGTCGCCAGCCGATTTTACCTTTGCCGTGAAAGTAAGCCGTTTTATCACCCATATTAAGCGGCTAAAAGATACTGAGGAGGCAGTGGATAATTTTATTACTAGAGCAGAAATTTTGGGTGAGAAATTGGGTCCACTTTTATATCAGCTTCCGCCCAATATGCACCGTAATGACGAAAGATTAGCGTCGTTTCTGTCTCTTTTACCACAGGGGATGAAGCATGTATTTGAGTTCCGGCACCAGTCCTGGCTTGAGGAAAAGGTCTTTGAAATTTTGCGTAAGTATAATGCTGGGTTCTGTGTCTTTGATATGCCATCCCTTAGCTGCCCGCTGGTAGCAACTGCCGATTTTGCCTATATTAGATTTCATGGTAGCACTAGACTCTATTCAAGCTATTACTCTGACGAGGAGCTAGCTGATTGGGCAAGGAGGCTGGCTGATTGGGCAAGGAGGCTGGCTGATTTAGCCGTTAATCTAAAAGCAGTTTATATTTATTTCAATAATGATGCCGAGGCGTTTGCGGTGAGAAATGCCAGGACACTTCGCAGCTACCTAGAAAGGGAGTCTGTGAACTATTAAGCTGAATCTAAAAGAGAGTCAAAGAGAGGCGAAGCCTCCCTTATATGAGTAACTTCTCTCCTTTGAAGAAAGCAATAGAGGGAAGTTCAAGAGGGGTGAAGCCCCTCTTCTAAAACCGTTTCCCCCTCTCCCTCAAAGGAGAGGGGGATTAAGGGGGATGGGGTTGATAAATAATCTCTATAAAATTTTGGTGGTAGATGTAGATGGTACACTGGTAGGTAAGGATGGGAGTATATCGGCTGAGGATAGGGAGGCACTGGCTAAGGCTCGGCAGCTAGGCATTCAGGTTTCTTTGTCTACCGGCCGGGTAACTCAAGCCTGCTTGGGAATTATTAACCAGTTGTCGCTGGATGGCTGTCATATGTTTTTTGATGGTGCTTTGGTCAGTAGCCTAGCTCAGGACGAAGAGGTCTATGTTCAGCCAATTAGCCAGGAGGTGGTGAAACAGGCAGTTGAATTTGCCCATTTAAATGACATACCTCTTGAGTTATATTCTACAACCCATTATTTTATAGAACGGGAGACATGGGCGTCTGACATACGTCGGCAATTCTTTGGCATAGAGCCTACGTTAGTAGATTTTACTAAGGTGTGGAACCGGGAGAGGATTATTAAAGGGGGATTAACGACTTCTTCTCCTCAGGAAATCGCCAAAGCTAGAAGTTTCTGCCTTCATTTTGATAGCAGCCTTCATTTCACCTGGACAAAGACACCAGCCTATCCTGACATTAACTTCGTCAATGTTCTGGCTCCTGAAGTATCTAAGGGGAAAGCCCTGGCAGCCTTGGCCTCACATCTGGGAGTATCTCTGGATGAGGTTATAGCTATAGGGGATGGAACTAATGATATTCCGCTCCTTACCTCGGCTGGTCTAGCCATTGCTATGGGCAATGCCCCCGATGAGCTTAAAGCAGTCGCTGACCATATTACCCTTGATATTGACCACAGTGGGGTAGCGGCGGCTATAAATAAGTTTTTGGTGTAAGTGATAAGAGTCTAAACCCCAGGTTAAGGATAAGAGAGTAAGCGTGGAATAGGGTGTTATACGAAATCATTACTAATAAGGTACTGGTGGCGCCTCTTTGTGCCTGGGCAGTGGCACAGTTGCTGAAGGTATTCATCACACTGGTGAAAGATAAACGGCTGGACTTGCGTTACCTGGTCATCAGTGGCGGTATGCCCAGTGCACATTCAGCACTGGTTAGCGCGCTGGCCACATCGGTGGCCATAATCCAGGGTTTGGGCTCAGTAGCCTTTGGCATTACAGCTATCCTGGCTCTGGTGGTTATGTATGATGCCGCCGGCATACGGCAATCGGTGGGCCTACAATCAGTTGTTCTAAACCGTATCGTACAGGAGCTCAGGTCCAGACGTCCTATAGCTGAGTTGGAGCGTGACCTGCGGGAGTTTATCGGGCATACTCCGTTTCAGGTCATTGCCGGAGCTGCATTAGGTATTATTGTTGCCTGGCTCTGGGTTACCATAACTACCATGTAAACACTGGCACAAGACAGTAGCCGACCATATTACCCTTGATATTGACCACAGTGATGTAGCGGCAGCGATTAACAAGTTTTTGGTGTGAGGTTATACATCTTAGGCATATAGATTATGAGTAAAGGTTTAGCTTATTCTCTGTCTTACATTCCTACTGTACCTGCCTCCTCTCTTGTGACTATAGGAGACATTGCCACCGTTGTCAGAAAGAGGGAGGGCCTGAATAACATCAATCGTCCTATGCCTAAGTGTTTTCCCATTGAGGGCAGTAATTGCAGCTTGACCTTCAGACACTGATGGCATTTCAACAAATCCGTATCCCCTAGATTGCCCGCTACCAATATACTTATCGTTCATAATGGTTACAGATATCACTTCTCCGAAAGCCATGAATTCTTGTCGCAGTTCCTCCTCAGTCACCTCGAGAGATAAATTGCCCACATAGATATTCATATTGCCCATCCTTCTTTGGTGATTGGGTTAGGCTTGGCCCACTGTTTGTCACTAACACCTAAACTAATAGCCCTTCGGAGTTATGAATATATTTTGTGTGTCTTAAGCAGAAATAACTGAAGAGGGAGTTTAATATCTTCTCTGTCTTCCTCCGCTAAATCCGCCGCCTCTGTTATCAGAGCGAGGTCGAGCCGCATTAACAGTTAACGTCCGTTCCTTTAGTGTTTTTCCATTGAGAGCAGTAATTGCAGCTTGGCCTTCAGACACTGATGGCATTTCAACAAACCCGAATCCCTTTGGCCGCCCACTATACTTGTCCGTTATGATATTTACAGATTCAACCTCCCCAAAAGCTACGAATTCTTGGCGTAATTCCTCCTCAGTGACATCATAAGATAAGTTACCCACATAGATTTTCATATTAATGCTCCTTTCATTAGGTTATGGTTATTACTAATTAGTTCCCTGTCAGCTGTTTTCGCCTTCGTCTGGCGCTCTTTTGTGCTTTCATGCGTGCCATCTCTCCCTTGGATAGAAAATGACGATGGGTCTTTGCCTCGCGCAGAATTCCACTCATCTGCACCATCCTTTGAAAGCGACGCAACAGGGAATCTTGGGATTCACCTTCACGTATCGAGATTTGCAACGACATAACACACCAACACATTCTAGGGACATACACAGGCCAGGTATCCCCGGCCTATGTATGCTCTTAGGATTCGAGACAGCACTATCTACTCAGTCTGACTTTACGGTAGCAATCGCTACAGTAGACCGGCCTATCACCGCGAGGTTCAAAGGGTACTTCGGTATCCTTGCCACACTCCGCGCATGTTGCGGGAAACATCTGGCGTCGGGACCCGTAGCTACTATTTCCGTAGCGCTCTGACTTCCTTGCCTGCCGGCACGAGGGGCAGCGCTTGGGCTCATTAGTATAGCCTCTGGATTGGAAAAACTCTTGTTCCTCAGCGCTGAAAGTGAAGGTAGCCCCACAGTCTGAACACTGGAGAGACTTGTCCTGAAAACTCATTGGATGACCTCCTCTCTTTTGAATTTTAGTTAGAGTTCGGTCATCCAATACTTAAGTAGTCTAAAGTGACTTGAAAAAGCTTGTAATAACCTAAACTAGAACCAACTATATATTATACACTAAAGGGAGCCTCTTTGTAAAACGAGTGCAGGTCCCCCTGTATGCGAGATTACTTTTTACACTGTGATACTTCCCTTTGTAGTAACAAAATGACGAAATGTTCAGTATTCTACAGGTGTAGTTCTATTATATCGCCGTCCTGCAAGATGTGGTCTCTTTTTACCATTAGTCCGTCGTGCTTTCCGGAACCCCAGATGCGGGCGTATTTTAGCTTGCGGGCAAAATCTTTGTGGACATCAGCGGCGGCATCTTCCAGAGTGCTGCCTCGTTCAAGTACTATCGGGTCGGTAAAATCTGGCTTTTCCCCTGGAGCCTTGGTATACACCCGAATAATATCCAGCATTTGATAGATGGCACGCTTCAGTTCCTCCAGGCTAGTTCCTTCTTTAGCCGAGATAGCGATAACTGTTAGGCTATTTTCATACCTATTCTGCAAAGCGATGTAGTTCCGGCGGGCATTATCCAGGTCAAGCTTGTTGCCAATAATTAGCGCCTTCTTCTGGTATAAGGGAATGTCTAGATTCCCCTCGCTCTGCTTCTCGCCGATACTTATTCTCATTTTGTCCAGTTGTGCTGTGATGTCTTCCATCTGGGCTAATGGAGCATCATTTAAGTCAACCACCACTAACAGGGCATCAGCCCGTATCAGCATATGTCGCAGCCACCATTCAATAGACTGAGGTGCCAGGGGTGGGGTATCAATTAGCTGAATTTGTATATTCTCAAATTCCATCATCCCTGGCATGGCGCTGTGGGTAGTGAAGGGATATTCGGCTACCGTTGGGGAGGCATTGGTAATGCTGGCAACAAGCTGGGATTTACCGGTATTAGGCAAGCCAATTACTGCTACCTGGGCAGCCCCCTCTTTCTCAATAAGCATAGACGCCCGGCGGACACCAGATTTCTTGGCAGCTAGCTGGGTCAGCTTGGCGATTCTAGCTCTTAGCTCAGCACGAAGATGGTCTGTCCCCTTGTGTTTGGGCATAATAGCCAGCATCTCTTCCAGACCGGCTATCTTTTCTTCCGGGCTTTTAGCCAAGCGGAATCTTTTCTCGGCTTCAAAGTATTGAGGAGGTAGATTAGCTGGCATTTATAAAGACTCCTTTATTCTTTTAGCCAGGCTTCGGCTCATGCCCTTGGTGGCGGCTAGTTCTTCCAGGGAAGCCTCCTGGATGGCTCGGACTGAGCCAAACTGCCGTAGCAGAACACGCTTACGCTTAGGCCCAATACCAGGAATATTGTCAAGGGCGGAGGCAAAGGTTCGCTTCTGGCGTATTTTCTGGTGGTAGCCCAGGGCAAAGCGGTGTGCTTCATCTCTGAGGCGCTGTAATAGCTGAAGACCTGGGGAATTGCCGGGTAGAATAATTGGCTCCATCCTCTGGGGGATGAAAAGCTGCTCATTTTCCTTGGCCAGGCTGGCAATGGGCACAGAATCGGCTCCGACTTCGTGCATGGCGGCTTGGGCGGCATTAAGTTGTCCTTTGCCACCGTCAATGAGGACAAGGTCAGGAAGGATTGTCCATGTATCCGGGGCGGGGGCATCGCTACTCCGTTTAAATCGTCGCTTGATTACCTCGTGGAGCATAGCATAGTCATCAGCGCCCGACACAGTTTTGATTCTAAAGCGTCGGTAGTGAGCTGGCTTTGGCTTTCCTTGGTCAAAGACCACCATGCTACCCACGGCTGATGTTCCCTGTATGTTGGAGATGTCGTAGCCTTCCATGCGGAGTGGGGGGTGAGGCAACTGGAGTTCTCGGGCTATTTCAGCTAGAGCTGTCTCCAGGACTTTAGGCGTGGCTAGTTGCTTAATCTTGAACTGCTCTAAACCTCGCTGAGCATTTTCGGCGACAATACCGACCAGTTGTTTTTTATTACCCCGACTTGGCACTTGAATATTAACCTTAGCCCCCTTTTTGCTTTGAAGCCAGTTCTCAATGACCATCTTATCTTCTACCGGATACTGGAGTAGTAATAGCGAAGGTATATAAGGGGCCGAGTCATAAAACTGTTTAATGAAGCTGGTCATAATTTGTGGTGGCTCTTCAGAACGGGTGCCTTGCAGGACAAAGCTCTCTCGCCCAATTAGCTTACTATTGCGGATGAAGAAAACCTGGACATGGGCTTGGTCTTTGTCCTGGGCCAAGGCAATAACATCCTGTTCGCCTCTCACCGTAGTGGCAATTCTTTGCCCCTCAATAACTTCGTGGATTGCTTGGATTTGGTCTCGGAGCAAGGTTGCCCTTTCAAATTCTAGAGCTTCCGCCGCCTTACTCATCTGGCTCTCAAGCTCTTGGACTACCCTTCCTCGTTTACCTTCAAGGAAAAGGATTACCTGTTTTATTACCTCGGCGTATTCCTCTTTACTTACAGCACCGATGCAGGGAGCGAGACACTTTCCCACATAATACCAGAGGCAGGGTCGGGAATCAGTGCCGGTGACGGGTTTGGAACAGGAGCGAAAGGGGAAGATTCTTTTTATTGTCTTCAGGGTTTGGCGCACCGATTTAGCGCTGGCAAAGGGTCCGAAGTAGCGCCCCTCATCCTGTTCCAGACGCCGGGTAATATACACCCTGGGCCAGTCCTCATTGGGGTCTATCTTGAGATACGGGAAGGTCTTATCATCTTTAAGCCTGACATTATAGCGGGGGCGATGCCGCTTTATCAGGTTTAATTCCAGGATGAGAGCCTCCTGTTCCGAGGTGGTAACCAAGAAGTCAAGGTCACTAACTCGGGCTACCATCCGCTTAAGTTTTGGCGGTAACTTCTGCCCGGTGCCAAAATACGACCTTAGCCGGTGGCGGAGGTTAGCTGCCTTACCCACATATAGGATATTCCCTTCAGCATCTTTCAGGAGATAAACGCCTGGGCTGATAGGTAATTGATTCATTTGCTGTAAGATAAGATTACTAGTCAACTTGTTCCCTCGTAAGTCTATTTTAACATAGCCGATAAAATGGGCAAAGCATCGTGAGCTGAATTTTCTTTTTAGTTATGTTAAAATAGATAATAAACAGTAGCGAGGCAG
>JAUVZE010000093.1 GCA_030602665.1 Dehalococcoidia bacterium | reverse complement strand
AGCCAAGGTTGTTGCCTTTAGCCTGGCGTTCTCCTCCAGGCTTTCCCCCACCTCGCTAACTGTAGTAGTGATGCCCTGCCCAACCGGGGTAACCAGCTCAAAGGGTAGGTTGCGGAGTAGCATCATGTACTCACGCACCTTACCTTGATTATTCGTCCCCAGGAGAAGCTTGGCCATCCCTTTAATCTAGGTCAACAAACCTGCCCTCCAGTTTTTTGGCTACTTGAGGCATGGTAGTATATTCCATCTCCTCTAAGGGCAGACGATGTGGCTCAAAGGGACCATGACGGCGCATGTAGTTAGCTATTTCATTTGCCTGCTGGCGGGCTATGTCAAAGGACTTGTCGGCAAACATATCACGAGGCCCTATCAACTTGCCTTCAGCAAGCTGGAAACCAGCAGCCGTTACCCTGGGTGGCCCATCGAAGCGAGTAGGGGTACTGTCAGGTATAGACACCGGCATAAAGGGACCGTGATGTGAGCCCCGCATCCACCCCTCTACCAAGTGGGGCAGGGTGAATGGTTCCAGCACCTCACCTACCGCCGGGAACGTTCCCTGAGCGCGGACAACACATACCGGGTCGTCTTTACCCACATACCGCCCCGCAATTAGCGACAGCTTCTGGGTGGATGACACGGCGGCTATTTCATTTGTCTCTCGACTGTAAACCGCCTTTACCATGTAGCGTGAAGGTGCCCCAATAAAAATCAGCAGGTCATAAATTTCCTCCGGGCAATTAAGGGTTATCTTCTTATGCTCCTTAACATCGTGCACCTCAAAGGTAAAGCCAGTGTGCATATTAGGGGCAATAACCAGGCCGATGGTATTAAACGGGTCAGCAAACATCTTGTACAGTGGCATATTCCAGGCCCCAGCCGAGGTCTTATCAGCCATAAAAATAAGAATCGGTTCAGACGGCCGCTCTTCAAACTCCATCTCAGCTACCCCGGGGCCCATCCCTTTGACGTTGCCCGAAAAGGCGTCAGACAGCAAATCCTGACCAGCACCATAAAGCTTTAGCTTCTTGGCTACCTTGGTGCCCTCAATAAAGGTATCCCAGGCTAGTTTGTGGATTTTTTCGCTTTCTTCACCTTGCTGGTGGGTCATAATCAGTTGCAGGTCGTCTCCGCACTTGGTGACATGGTAGTCAATCAGTAACCCCTCTTTCTTAGCCTTGGCCAGGCACTCCTCAGCCTTGGCTAAAATATCAGGGTGAGACTCAGAATGTCCCACATAGCCACCAATATCGGCCTTGATATGACTCAATGTAATTTTCATGGTTTCCTCCTTATTATTTCTAGTATTCAATTCCCTTCCGAGCCGCTACTCCTTCATCATAGGGATGTTTAATTTTTAGCATCTCGGTGACCAGGTCCGCCATTTGGACTAATTTGGCATCGGCCTTACGACCGGTAAGGATAAGCTCCACATTTGGTGGCTTATCCTGAATAAGCCTAATCACCTCATCCAGTTCAACCAGCTTCCAGGCTGCAGCTATATTTACCTCATCCAGCACTACTAGGTCATAGTTGCCACTGAGCATAGCCTCCCGGGCAGCCGCCAAAGCCTGTCTTGCCTGCTCCTTGTCTTCTGGTTTAACATTGGCTGGGTCAACAAAGCTTCTACGCCCGAAGCTAGCCACTTTTATATTTGGTAACTGGGATAAAATATTGCGTTCACCATACGGGTAATCACCCTTCATAAGGGAAACAAAATATACTCTCAATCCATTACCCAAAGCTCGAAGCACTGCTCCCAGCGCTGCTGAAGTCTTACCCTTACCATCGCCAGTGAAAATCTGAACAAGACCCTGGCTCAATTGTTCTGATACCCTTTCAGCCAATTCAGTCTCCTGGCTGGAAAACGAGAACAAAATAGACACCAACCATAGTAGGGACAGTTTAACAACCTGAACCCACCATGTCAAGGTAATACCCTCGTCCGGTATCTTCACGACTGAAACACAACCGACACAATCCGGCAGCCAGGTGGGTAACTACGGCCTCACTTTGTCAGGCATAGATGATGACCCACTTCTGATACCGAATGCTGCGAATTAGTGTAGAATAAATGAGGGGGATAATATGACTATGCCACGGTCTACTTGGGAACAGACGCAATATAATCTGGTGCAGGACTTTCTAGACCTTTTCCTTCCACCAAGGTATACCTTTTCCGTTGAGGCAAACTACCCTAAAACGGCGAGCATGGGAGCCCTAATCGAGGACCGGTTCGATAGTCTCGAGCTGCCTGAGAAAAAGCTATTTCGCCTGGGGGAATTGTTGGAAGAATCGTCCTTAGAGGACTTTCCCTATAAGCAGGCCGATTTGTTTACGCTGTACGCCTACAATGTCCTTGAGGGTTTTGGTCATGGGCTTGCCTCTAACCTCGAGGGTTCCGCCTTTGAGGGACTGCAACAGTTGGCAACCACTTGGGGCTCGTATCTCGCTAAGGAGGTGGAACGTCTTTTTCGCAAGTGGCGGCTCTTCGCGGCCTTTACCGATTTTACACTTGACCTATTCAGTATATTTTGCCAAATCCCACCTAAGGAACTGGGAGAGACCATCCGTGAATCAGTAACTCCGGCTTACCTTAGGGCAGGAGAGACTGTTGCCTACGAGCTTGCCCTTTTTCATAACGACCAAACCAGGATGAGGGAGAGTCTAGGCATTTTGCTGGCTTCAGATGCTGAACTGGAGCGGCAGATTGCTAATCTCTTTAATGGCTACTCAACAACGCAAGTTGGTAGGCAGGGGCAACGAATGTTGATTGCAGTAGTATCGCAGCTTAGGGAGCTCTTCTCCAGTAGCAAGGTTAAAAATGAGTTTGATGAGAAGCTTCCTACCGCGGTACTTATTGCCTGTAGAAATATATCGTGGTACATAGGCCGACGTTTAAGCCGCAACTTGCAGTACAACCCACAAAGGACCAACACGCTGCTCGAAGCAATAAGTTGGCATAAAGAAATTCCGGCAGTTATGGAACAATACCGCCACAAGTATGACTGGCAGGGAGATAGAACCAAGGCTATTGAACTTAGCTGGCAGGCGGTCGCACCCACGTTTCTTTATCCTTCCAAAAGGGTGAAGGACATACACAAAATCGAGGCACAAGAGCGGTTGGTTGCCCGAGCGCAGGCACAGAAGGTTCCTTATCTTTCCGGAAGAATGGAAGACATAAACGAAGACGAGGTGCAACTACGGTTAATCGGGCTAGCGAAGGGGCTAGAAGATTACACCACCAAAAATCCGTCAATACAGGCACTGACGGAGGGCCTCTTAGGCAAACTCAGGGCCTATCTGAAGACAGCCGCTGAAAATGAGGAGATAGATTATCTGAGGAAACAAGAGACCGAGGGCAATATAGCTCTGACCAAGGCAAAGCACGCTAGTGACCTGCGTAGCACAGATGAGGAAGAAGATGAACTATTAGATGAAAAAATACTGAGCCGAGAAAAGGAGAAATATTGCCCTTCACGCGACCCCATAGTCGAGGAGATAGAATCTAAGGAGACCGTTGAGGAATGGTATAACTCGTTGACGGAAAGTCAAAAGACAATTACAAACTTGAAGTCTGCTGGCTACACAGAGGCAGAAATTGCTAGGATGATGAAGGGACGAGCTAGGGCTTCATCGTGGCTACAGGGGGCAGCAACTCTTAGAGGGCAATCATAAATTTCTTAAGGAGGTATGTGTTCATGCGCGCTAATAGTATCAACTATGGAAGTCCCCAATTCCGTATTCTATCGGATAAACAGATAGAAGAACTGCATTTCGCCGCTCTCCAAATACTGGAAAGAACCGGGGTCGCATTCGAGTGTCAGGAAGCAATCGAGATATTAGGTGATGCCGGTGCTGATGTCTCCAACCCCGATAGGGTAAAAATCCCCTCTTATATGGTAGAGCAAGCCCTGAGAACAGCACCTAAGATGGTCACTCTCTATTCACGAGAAGGAGAACCAGCTATAGTGCTCAATGGACAGACTGGCTCTCATTTTGGGTCGATGCCCGATTGCCCCGATTTCCTGGATCCATACACCAGAAAGCGAAGGAAGTGTTACATTGAAGATATTGCCGATACAGCCAGAGTGATTGACGCTCTACCAAATATAGAGTGGTCCTATCTCGCCACCGGTCATAAGGCTGTGCCCGCAGCCATTGCTGATAAGGTAAGCCTTCTCCAGTTCATACTTAATAGCTCAAAGCCAGTAGTTGCCGAAATCAATGATGTTTCAAGCTTGAGGGAAATGATAGAACTTTGCTCTATTGTCGCCGGGGGAGAAGGACAGTTAAGCAAGAAACCATTTTTTGGTGGTTCGTCTGAGCCAGTCAGCCCCTTAACTCAGGGGAAAGATGCCATGGAGAAAAGCCTTCTCTGCGCTGAAAAGGGAATCCCAAATGTTATCTATAGTATGCCGATGGCTGGTGCCACTACTCCAGCCACCTTCGCCGGTTGCTTGGCCATCACCAATGCCGAGGTACTAAGTCAACTAGTTGTCGTGCAGCTTAAGAACCCTGGAGCACCGGTTATCTTTGGCTCTATACCC
>JAUVZE010000037.1 GCA_030602665.1 Dehalococcoidia bacterium | reverse complement strand
CTTATTTCTCCACTTGCCCTGTTGCCGGTTCCATAGTTTGCCTTCAGGAGTCCCCAGCCAACTCATGAATTGGCTGAAAGACTTGAATTGGGGCGGGAAGTCCTCGCGGTGGTGGTCCCAGCCATGCTTTAGAACAGCTCGCTCCCACTTCGGGAAATATTCGGAAATTGGCTGCGCCTCGTCAAAATCGGGGAGCTCAACCGCCATCCCGCACTTAGTACAGACGTGATCCTTTAGTTTCATACTACCAGCCCTCAGGGTGTCGCTTCATCGTCTCCCCCTAAGTAAGGAGCACCGCCCCGATGAGGATTAGCTGAAGCGGTATCATGAGACCGGTGCGCTCCTCAATCCGTATCAGGCGTTCTTCTCCCTTAGCCCTAGCCGGATTTAGCCCTTTGCGGTGGTTAAAGCGAGGGACTAGGTACATAGCGACAAACGAGATAACACCCCCGGCCAAGCAGATATAGCCTAGTATCTCTTTAACCATTACTCCTCCTTACTAGCCATCTTGTGCCCTCGGGGTGTCGATCCATACTGTTATTCCTCATTACCAAAGTCCTTATCATGTTCTACTAACGTGTCCCTCACAGAAGTGGAAGATGCTCCTGCTTCCTCTAGGGCTTTGGTGGAGACCTCGAGACCACGGATTATTTCCTCTTTGTGAACTACGCCGTCATGTTCAATCTTTTTCCGGAAAGCTATATTATCACGTACAGTTTGATCGGCTACCCCTCTCTCTTTAGCGTGTCTCCTCTTCTGAATCTTCCAACGCATACGTTGAGTTAGGCATCTCTCAAGTCCTATTACCACCCTGTCCAGTAGCTCCCACGCCTCCATGCCATAACCGAAATCAGCCCCCTTATTTTCTTTCCGCAGTTGGTAGACAAGCTGGCGAATTTCATTGGCTTCGTGCCTTCTAAACTCACGGCTACTGAGTATCTGCGTTAATCCCATTGCACCGCCTCTTTTCAACACCATATCGCGCAGTACATATTTAGGGCTAACAATTTCACTTCTTCTTCCCATGGCTACCACCTACCTTCTCACTGAATTCAGTGAACGCATCTGCCAGCATATATAGGTCAACCGCGAATGGCTTCAGGTCCAGTTCCTCAAATCCAGGGTCTGCTCTTAACCTTTCAATTCTCGATACTAGCTGTGATGCTTCTTTTATCGTTTCTTGAAATTGGTCACTCAAGCCTTTCGGCTCTTTTGGCTTGCCCGGGCTCGGGGCCAAGCCGAGAACTTCTATTCTCTCTTCCTCCGGCATAGACCTCAAGGCCTCCTGAACAAAGGTCTTATCCCCTTTCAGTTCTGCCCTAGCCTTTTTCTCGGCTCGCTCTTGCCGGCGTTGATCCTCCTCGGCTCTACGCTGCCTTTTCTCCTCGTCCCTTTCAGCCTTGGTCAGTGCCTGGGCCTCTGCCCTAGCCTTTCTCTCGACTTCTACAGCTGCCTTCTCCTTAGGAGTCATGGCCTCTTCACGTTTCCGTTTGGCTTCCCTTCTTAAGGCCTCGCCTGCCTTTTCCAGATCCTCTGGAGTTTCTAAAGTAATAGGGGCGCGCGCCCCTACTTTTTCGGGCTGTTCTTCAAGGGCTTTTCGAGCTGCCTCGACCCGCGCCTTCTCTATTTCTGCAATCCTAGGCCTCAAAAGCTCCCGGGTCTCGTCCCTGGTAAGCTTTCTAGCGAGTGCTTCCCTGGCAATAGCTGAGGCTTCTTCGATATTAGCTCCAATGACCGGCTCCATTTCTCGGATGGTGCTTATCGAGAGCTGGTCTGCCCATACAGCTTTTTGGATATCCTCCGGAAAGAGGAACGTATTTAGGTGCGCGCGCACCCAATGGTCATCCACATTTAGGTCCATCCCTATTTGGTAAGCCTTGGCCCCTTCTTCAGCCAGCTTCTTAAAGTATCGGGCCTTTTCCTCCGTTTTGTAGTTTTGTCGAACGAGATTGAGCTTGAAGACAGACCTCTTAGCGGTTGTGTCATCTACATCTCGAATATCTACCGGGACTGTTTTCCATCCCAGCTCTTTGAGTGTGCGAAGCCTTCTTTCACCGTCAAGCAACTCGTAGTGGTCGTCATGTTTGCGGACAACTAAGGCGCTCAGCAGACCATCTCTCTGTATCTCTTCTTTTAGGTCATCAACTTCAAAGAACAGCCTCGGCTGATAAGGGCTTGGCTTGATTAAATCTATGTCCACGTCTGGCATGATTTACCCCTCCTTCGGTTTTTGACTGGGGGCTGAGGCTCTGCTAGAATAACAAAGGTGGTGTGAGGTGAATTAGTCAGCCGCCTCGTACCCGTATCAAGCCGCCGGCTCAACTCCGGCGGCTTGATTATTTCTCTCTCGCTTTAACCTCTCAACCTCGCTCTTGGGGATAAACAAGATACCGCCGAATGTGACAGCAATAAGCTTGTTAGCCCCAATCCAGCGGTATAGAGTCATTTTAGGTTTGCCCAGCTGCTTTGCAGCCTCTGGCACAGTTACAAACTCATCAGTTACAACTTTCAGTTCCCTTACCACGGTAACACCTTCCCTTGAGCTACACTAGAGTATGTTACCATAGTCTCTAGGTTTCGTCAAGCCCCCTGAGGGGTCAATTTTGGGGGAACTTTAGGGGCTGCTGCCCTCACAGGTCTTAAAATCGCCCCTTTTCTAACCCGGCAAAGCTGGGGGCCGAAAAAAGGCAAAAAGAAATTCCAAGGCTAGCTGCCTGGCCGGGTGCTCCGGCTTCACAAAAAAGACGCCCCAGAATCAAAATCTGGGCGTCTAAAAAGGGAAGTGAATGATATTATACCTCTGTGTTTGAAGGGGCGATGCCCCTTCCCCTCATGGGAGTAATCCTCTCACTTTATGCCTTTGTCAAGGTGGATTATTGCCGCCTCAATAAGGCTAATTACCAGCTTTCTGGCTGCCTCTGGCAGCTTATCAGCCCGGGCAAAATGAAACCTCAGTTGGGGATCACTAAATGTGGTTTTACCATCGTAGTCCATATCCTCAAGCAGGCCGGCTAGCTGCCAGAGATATTCTCTTTTGACCCCCAGGTAATCTGCCAGTCGGTTCAGCGAATATAGGGTTGGCTGGTATTGTCTTTTGATGATGTTGTGAACCGTCCCTGCGCTGAGGCTCGAATTTATAGATAGACGACGGAGGGATAACCCCCTCTGCTTACACTGCTCGTGTAGGAAGTCACCTAGTTCTTCATTATTCGACAAATAATTCCCCAATCTATACAGATTAAAGCCAATCCCTTAAGCCATTAAGCGTCTCTTGTTTATATTAGTAGACATTTTAACAAAAGACATTGGCAAAATCTTGATTTATTGCCACAAAATTGTATAAAGTAGTACAAGAAACGATATAATCTCGTAAATACCCATCAATGGGAGGGATGCCCAAAAAGACAACCTTCCTTGCCCCCTCAGATTTTCATCCTAGTATTATTAAAAGAGAAAAGGCATAAGGAAGGCATAAAGATACAGGGGCAAATATGAGGATTTTGTAAGGATTTCGGGCTTCGGGGAAACGAGGCGTATAGGAGGACTATAAGCGGGTTTTTCAAAAGCGGGCGGTTGTTGCGGATTGCTACTCAGGCTCAATGAAACGATAGCCAATGCGTGGCTCAGTCACAATGAATCGAGGATTTGAGGGGTCATCTTCTATCTTACGTCTGATCTGCGTTATAAAAGTGCGAATATATTCGCTTTCTTCACCATATTCTGGGCCCCATACATTGTGCAGTAACTCCCTATGGGTCAGTACTTTCCCGCGATTGGAAACTAGATATGCCAGCAGCTCATACTCTGTCCGGGTGAGTTTGACAGTCCGCCCCCGGCATTTAACTACCCGCTTAGACAAGTCAACTTCCAAGTCTCCGGCGGTGAGTACGGGGGCATCAGTGACGCTTGTGGAGTGCCGCAGAGCAACTCTAATTCTAGCTAATAACTCTTCTATGGTCTCCAGTATTCCCAAAAGTTTGCCTTTCTCGCTTCTTACCAAAGTACGGCTGCGCCGTTCGGACTTATTTCGTGTCATTCCAATAAGGGTACCCATGATACCTGCAATTATAGTAAAAAGTACCATCCTGAGTACCGGATCGGGAAAGGAAGATACGATGAAAGCGCGGGGCAAAAAAACAACGAAGGCGGCCATCGTAACAATCAATGCACCTTTAACCCTGTAGATGTAGCCAGCATAGAGTATCGGAGCGAGAAAAAAGAGGCGATGTATATCATGAACGCTGTAGAAGAACTCCCAGCGTAAGGCTTCCCATCCAGCAAAGTCTACCAATTCCCCGAAATAGTAGAATAGGGCACAGCACCCAAAGAGTAAGACCAGTACGTAGAACCTGTAGAAATCGCGGCTTCTCAGCACGGCTAAAATAGCTTGACGGGCAAGCGTAGCCTTATTCATTTTATACCTCCTTGTTTCTCCAGCCAGCCCCTTAGGCTATTTTTTATTAAGCATACGGCCGTAGATATTTTAGCAAAGGGGGTTGACAAAAGCTCGCTTTTATGCTATAAAGATGTATAGAGTGATAGATATTTCTGGATGATACCGTAGACACCCCCGGAGTGTCAAGTAAGGTGACGGGTCATTAGTCAAATGGACAGAGATGATTTGAAACAGACAACTATCGCGGTGTCGCGGGAAACCAAGGACAGCTTAGATTCAATCAAGCGTCCGGGGCAGAGTTATGATGGCATTATTCGAGAGCTGATTGAGCTTTGGAAAAAGGAGCATGGAGTATCCGAAAGTGTCTCTACAACCAAAGAGTAAGTGAAAACAGAAAAGACCTGGTGGCAACAGGTCTTTTTGGGGTAATTAGGTTGAGTGATGTTATACAGCTCTTCTTGTTGTAGCGTAATTCTGAAGGTAAGTCAAATAAAATCATTGAAAGGGCTCAGAGACCCCGGTTGGGGTGTACCTTTTGAGCCCTTTCTTTATTAAGGCGGACTTGAGAGTAGGTGGGCTCTGCCAGGGGAAACTGAGGTAACTAGGTTTATTTGCCAACCTAGCATCTTCCTCCCCCCTCCCGTGTGGCCTCAGCTGTAATCGGGCAAGTGGCAGAGCCCGCCAAAGGGGGTGATAGACGGGATAATGTTTCAAAAGTAGCTCTGTTAGAAAGGAGGGGCATCAAATGAAAAAATAGACTGTAAAGGTGGCTTGAGTTTTAGCTAGTATAAAAGGAGGTTATAAATGGCAGTACCTGCATCGGTAAAACAAATGGAAAGGAGACCTCCCTTAGATATGGTTCCGAAATTCGGACCACTCCAAGGGTTGAGAGTGCTATCAACAGCAAGTGTTATTGCTGGTCCATTTTGTCCGTCATTGTTTGGATGGTATGGGGCCGAGGTCATCCATGTTGAAAATCCCGGAATCGGCGATGCTATGAGAACACTACCGCCCATGATTACCCGAGGTGACAAGGTCGTATCTGCTCCTTGGGCAAATGAAGCCACAAACAGGCTTAGTATGGAGCTTGATCTACGGCTCTCAAAAATGCCTGCCTCGGGCGAGATTTTTTATGGATTGATAAGACAATCCGATTTCTGGATTGAGAATCTAGTTTGGCAGGAGCAAAGATACTCGATTACCGACAAAGAGGTTTTCGAGGCAAACCCCAAAATTATCATAGTCCATGTGAGTGGTTATGGGAAACCAGAGTTTGGCGGTGATAAGGATAAATGCTTCCGGGCATCATACGATATGATAGGTCAATGTTATGCAGGTTGGCCGAATTTAATAGGCCCCGCAGATGCTCCCCCGAGCCGAGCTAATCGATGGGCAGGAGATTATTGTGCTGCCATGACGGCATTTTATGGAGCCTTGATGGCATATGTACAGATGGAAAAGGACGGAAAGGGGCAGGTTGTTGATGTATCTCAGTATGAGGCAGTGGCAAGGAATTTCTGTGAGTCTTACTATTGCACATATCTGAATACTGGCGTCAAAATGAGAAGGACTGGCAACAAAGCTGGTGGACACCAGCCATACAATATGTTTAAGTCTTCAGAACCAGCCATGTGGGTTGCCCTAGCAACGTTTGGCCCTGGTGTGTACAGGAGGTTCATAGAGTGCTGGGCTCCTGAAGTTGGTTTGGACCCAGAAGAATACAATTGGCAAGCAACTTCCTCAGGCAAGGAAGCCGTTAATTCAGAAAAGGGATTGAAGTTGCATTCACTACTTACTGAATGGATTGCAGCTCGTAGTGGAAAAGAAGTTGAAGACTTCTTCAATGCACATCAGGTACCTTGTACCCGAGTTTACGATGCAGAACTGGCATCCAAAGACCCTCATTGGCTTGATAGGGAAGACTTCGTTGAGGTCGAAGACCAAACTCTCGGAGAAAAAATTAAGGTAACTGGACTGTGCCCTAAATTCTCTAGAACGCCAGGGAAAATGTGGCGTGGCGCGCCTCGTATTGGACAGGATACAGAAGTAGTACTTAAGGAGATATTAGGTTACAACGATGAGAAGATACAAGAGCTAAGGAAGGCTGGGTGCTTTGGTCTTCCCTCTTGTGAAAGGAGGAAGTAATGGCGTATTATCCATAAGCCCGGCAGGGCTTCTAGGCAAGCTATAAATTTAGGAAGGTAGGTGTGTAATGGATTTTCAACTAACTGAAGAGGACAAAGCGATTAGAGCTTTAGCCCGGGATTTTGCTAAGAGAGAAATCGAACCGATAGCGGACAGATTAGACCAAAATGAAGAATATCCTTTTGAAATTATTAAAAGGATGGGAGAGCTCGGATTGACAGGCTGTACCATCCCCGAGAAATATGGTGGTAATGGTGGTACATTTCTCCAATGGTGCATAGTTGTAGAAGAGATTGCCCATGCTTGCGCTGGCACGGCAACCATTTTAGATACCAGCTGGGGTTTGGTAGCTCATTGTATAAATGCGTGGGGCAATGAGGAACAGAAGGTGCGATTCTTAACTCCCCTTGCCAAGGCAGAAAAGATAGGCGCATTTGGCTTGACCGAAGCTAATGCTGGTAGCGATCCAGCAGCCGCTGAAACAACCGCAGTAAAGGATGGCGACTACTATATCCTTAATGGTACAAAGGTTTTTATAACTAATGCTGATGTCGCTGATATCCATGTAATCTTCGCCACCAGGGATAAATCTTTAGGCCACAGAGGTATGTGCGCCTTTATCGTCGAGAAGGATACGCCAGGGTTATCCAGTGGTAACATATATCATAAGCTGGGAATACGGGCAGCCCACAATGCTGAGATAGCGCTTCAAGACTGCCGAGTACCAGCTGAAAACATGCTTGGCCCCGAAGGACGAGGCTTTTCTGTGGCTCTATCAACGCTGGATGGGGCTAGGGTTGCTATCGGAGCGCTATCAGTAGGTGTTGCTCGAGCTGCTTTGGAAGCGTCGGTAAGATATACTAAGGAACGTGTACAGTATGGCCGGGCAATTGCCCATTTCCAAGGCACCCAATTCTTATTCGCCGACTTAGCCACTGAGATTGATGCTGCCCGCTTGCTGGTATATCGGGCAGCCAACCTTAAAGACCAGGGGCTGCCATTCACTGTAGAGGCGGCTATGGCAAAGAAATTTGCCAGCGAAGTGGTCATGAAGGTAGCAACAAAGGGGATACAAATGTGGGGTGGTTATGGCTATATGATGGACAGCCCTATGCAGCGCTATTTCCGTGATGCCAAGATAACGGAGATATATGAGGGCACTTCGGAAATGATGAAGCTTATCATTGCCGGAAGAGTCATACGTTAGAGTGCCAGCAACCTTAAATTAGCTTTATAAACTTACTAATAGGAGAGATAATGAAGACTATCAATTGGGAGGAATTAGTTAAGGACTTTAAGGTTTTACTTCGCCCCAGAACTCATCTGCTTAGCTGGAAACTTTTGGAGAAGGAAGTGGAGCTGGAAAGAATAGAAGGGGTACGCAGGATCGGACATCGCTTCTTCTTCTGTCAGGCGCTGACCCTCGCCCGAACCCTTGGTTGGACAATTGGAGCCAGCCCAGACAAGGACGATTTCTGGTGCCCGCTCACTACCTATGGTGGCTTTATGCCAGTTCCGGATTGGGATGCAATAAGCGATGAAGACTATAATCGCTGTCCTCGAGCCGACAACTACTGGGTGAAGACAAAGGAAGATGCTGAGAAACGGCTGGAAGCCATACCTAAACTCCCCGAGGGGAAGTATGAGGCTATGGTGGTGGGACCGTTATATTTACAGAACTTCGAGCCGGATGTCATCTTGTTCTACGGTACCCCAGCTCAGATGTGCTTGCTGATTAACGGCTTGCAATGGACAGAGTATGAGCGTCTTCAGTTTTATAGTGTTGGTGAGGGAGCTTGCACTGATGCCCTAATCCAGTGCTTCCTTAGCCAAAAGCCAGCTCTTGCTGTTCCATGCCTTGGCGAGAGGGGGGTAGGCGGAGCTGCCGAGGATGAACTGGACATGGCAATGACACCCGAAGCTTTTATTAAAGCGGTTGACGGGTTGAAAGCACTCTTTGCCCGGGGACTCAGATATCCTATCAGGCAAGGGGACGCTATGGTTAGTCCAGGTCCAGCCTTTTTCGAGCTAGTATACGGTCATAAGCCGGAACGCTCCCCGCTCAC
>JAUVZE010000090.1 GCA_030602665.1 Dehalococcoidia bacterium | reverse complement strand
CCAAGGCCGAATGCCGGCGGAGTAAAAACCCGGCTCTCATAGGGATTCCAGTAAGACTCTTTGAGCCTCTCAATGGTAGGTATCCGAAAATCATAGGGGAAAATACCGGCTACCTCCCCATGCCACTTTCTTTCTTCTTTGGGCTTTTCCAGTTCCTGGAATACCGCTGCCAGGGTAAGGGCAACCACAGTAACTTGAAGCATTCTGATAAGCCATTTACTATTCATGTCTGCTCCTTTTTATCTTTCTTGATTCTACCCCAAAACTGCCGAGGTTTCAATCCTCACGCCAACAATTGACTGGACGAGTACATTGACTTGACAATTGATATTTGGCTGATTATAATAAAGAAAACCCTACTTCCCATCCTTTCCCAAACAATCCAATGCAAGTTTACTTTTTGGGATTAAGTCCTTAGGATTTAGTTTTTTGCATGTCAAAGTATATCTTTGTTACTGGTGGTGTTGTTAGTTCAGTTGGTAAGGGTATCACTGTCGGTTCCATTGGCACCATTTTGAAGAGTCGCCAAATCAGTGTCTCTGTCCAGAAGCTAGACCCCTACCTCAATGTTGACCCGGGAACAATGTCGCCTGCCCAGCATGGTGAGGTATTTGTCACCCAGGACGGTGCCGAGACTGACCTTGATTTAGGTAATTATGAGCGCTTTATTGATGTTAACCTCACCACTGAGTCCAGCGTTACTTCAGGGCAAATCTACAGTGCAGTTATCGCCAAGGAGAGGCGTGGCGATTTCTTGGGCGGCACCATTCAGGTAGTGCCCCATGTTACTTCTGAAATAAAGGAGCGGTTTAAAAAGTTAGCCCAAAACTCCCAGGCTGAGGTAGTCATTATAGAGGTAGGTGGTACCGTCGGCGATATTGAAGGGCAACCCTTCTTAGAAGCCATTAGACAGATGAGAAACGATGTCGGGCGGGAGAGTGTGCTCTATATCCATGTTACTCTCCTCCCCTACCTCACCTCTACTCAGGAGCTAAAGACCAAGCCCACTCAGCACAGCGTGAATGAGCTTAGGCGTATTGGTATTCAACCCGATATTATTTTATGCCGTAGTGACTACCCTATCTCGGAAGGGATAAGGGATAAAATATCCCTATTCTGCGATGTTGACCGGCAGGCGGTCATCCCCCTACCTACGGTACCGACTATCTATGAGGTGCCACTGGTCTTAGAAGAGGCAGGATTGGGGCAACTGATTATGGACAGGCTTAACCTTAAATCACATCAACCAGACCTGAGCCAGTGGCGGGAACTGGTCAGGTGCCTTAAGGAACCTCACGAGCCGGTTAATATCGCCCTGGTAGGCAAATATGTGGAACTAAAGGACGCCTACTACTCAGTTCGTGAAGCACTACATCATGCGGCTCTATATCATGGTAGAGAACTTAATCTCCTCTGGGTTCACTCGGAGGATTTAGACCGGGATGGCAGTGAGGCTCTACTACGTTCCGCCCAGGGCATCATTGTCCCTGGTGGCTTTGGTGTCAGGGGGATTGAGGGTATGATAAAAGCAGCTAGCTATGCCCGCAACAATGAAATCCCCTACCTAGGGTTATGCCTGGGTATGCACGTTATGGTAATTGAGTTTGCCCGCTATGCCCTAGACTCAGATAAGGCAAACTCCACTGAGTTTGATGCTTCCACCCCCTATCCCGTCATTGACCTCCTCCCTGAACAGAAGGAAATACAGGATAAGGGCGGCACTATGCGTCTGGGTGACTATCCCTGCCAACTGGTTGATAACAGCCGGGCGGCTAAAGCCTATGGACAGAGCCTGGTCTACGAGCGCCATAGGCACCGCTTTGAATTTAATAATGAGTTTCGCCCTCGACTACAGGAGGCGGGAATGATTTATAGCGGACTATCCCCCGATGGAAGGTTGGTAGAGCTCTGTGAGCTAGCCAACCATCCATGGATGGTGAGCTGCCAGTTCCACCCTGAATTCGGCTCTCGTCCTGGTCGTCCCCACCCCCTGTTCCGTGATTTTATTGGTGTAGCCAAGAATATACTACGTGAAGGAGCTCAACCACCACTACCCCTTGCTTCTAGTTTATGATAAAATACCACTACCATATTTGAGGTAAACATGCGCATTTTCCTTGACACCGCCAATATTGATGAGATTAAAAAAGGTGCCCGGCTGGGTATTGTCAGTGGGGTTACTACCAATCCCACCCTGGTATCCAAAGAAGGTCTTAGTGATTACAAGGCTGTCGTCAAAGAGATCTGTTCTATCATCCCCGGACCTGTTTCGGCTGAGGTGGTGGTCGAGGGGACTCAAGCGATGCTTGAGCAGGCACGGGAGATAGCCACCTGGGCACCCAATGTAGTCATCAAGATTCCATCGACTATTGATGGTCTTGAGGTGATATCGGCTCTGACCAGGGATAATATCAAGGTCAATATGACCCTGTGCTTTTCACTCAACCAAGCCCTTCTGGGCGCGCTTGCTGGCGCTGCCTATGTTAGTCCCTTTGTTGGTCGGTTGGATGATGTCGGCCACGATGGTATGCAGTTGGTTAAAGATATAGTTGAGGTCTTTAGATACTACCATCTGAAAACTGAAGTGCTTGCCGCCAGTATTCGCCACCCGTTACACTGTGTGGTCGCGGCCAAGGCAGGAGCTCATATTGCCACAGTACCTTTTAAGGTGCTGATGCAGATGATGAAGCACCCGCTAACTGATGTTGGTAATGCTCGGTTCCTCTCCGATTGGCAAAGCGTTCAACAGCGATAGAAACTGGAAAAGGAAACCGATAAGCTATTAGACAAGCCCAAGCTGCTAACTTAAGAAATCAGTAGTTTACTGGCCTATCTTTTTAGAACTAAGCCCATGATAGAGTTACTTAAAAGGTATAATTCTTGATAACTATTTACCCTTTCCCAGGAGAGCGGGATTAATGTAGTGAGGTGAAGAAAATGAACATTACTGAGCTAGAAAAGAAAAGTAGAGACGAGCTGATTGAGCTGGCTAAGGAGATGGGTATCTCCAACTATGCTAGCCTTAAGAAGCAGGAGCTCGTCATGCGACTCCTCCAGGCACATGTTGAGCAGCAAGGCTACATCTTCTGTAGCGGTATCCTTGAGACTATGAGTGACGGCTATGGTTTCCTCAGGCAAGACACCCTACTGCCTAGCTCTAATGATGTCTATGTCTCCCAGTCACAAATTCGCCGCTTTGGTCTACGCAATGGTGATATGGTTGCCGGCCAGGGCAGACCACCCAGAAATGGTGAGAAATACTACAGTCTACTCCGGGTGGAGGCAATTAACGGCCTCAACCCTGAGCTGGCTAAAGAACGACCCCCCTTCGGCTCCCTTACCCCCACCTTCCCCAACCGGTTGATTAACCTGGAGACCTCGCCTGATGACCTCTCTACTCGCTTGATGAACCTCATTGCCCCTATCGGTCGGGGGCAGCGAGGCTTAATCGTATCACCGCCCAAGGCAGGTAAGACAGTGCTGCTCAAATCTATAGCCAATGCCACCACCACCAACTACAGTGACATTCACCTGATGGTGTGTCTTATTGGTGAGCGACCAGAAGAGGTTACTGACATGAAGCGTTCCGTCAAGGGAGAAGTGATAGGTGCTACCTTTGACGAACCGGTAGAGAACCAGGCCCGGGTCGCCGAGCTAGCACTGGAGAGAGCCAAGCGCATGGTAGAGAGTGGGAAGGATGTGGTCATCCTCCTTGATGGCATCACCCGCCTTACCCGGGCATATAACCTAGCGATGCCCTCCAGTGGTCGCACCCTGTCCGGTGGTATTGACCCGTCAGCCCTACACCCAGCCAAGCGCTTCTTTGGCGCTGCCCGCAACACGGCTGAGGGCGGTAGCCTGACCATTATTGCCACCTGTCTGATTGATACCGGCAGCCGTATGGATGAACTCATCTATGAGGAGTTCAAGGGAACAGGCAACATGGAGCTTCACCTTGACCGGCGATTGGCTGAGCGCCGAACCTTCCCGGCGATGGATATCCAGCGCAGTAGTACCCGGCGTGAAGAGCTGCTCCTAGATGAAAATACCATAAAGCAGGTGTGGTTACTGCGGCGCATGCTGTCTATGATTGCCTCTGACTCGGTCAACTCCACCGAAGCTGTAGAACGAGTCCTCGAGCGCCTGCGCAAGACCAAGTCCAATGCCGAGTTTCTGGCTAACCTGACCAAGGAAATGTAGTGGTTGTTATCAACCCCAATAAATAAGAGACCGTTTAGTAACTCAAACTGTCATTGCGAGCGAAGCGAAGCAATCCCACTATTACTTTCAAAGATTGCTTCGGCACTTCAGGTTGCTTCATTACATTCGCAATGACATTCCTCGCAATGACAACTAAACAACCTCATGAATAAAGGGCTTGACAAGGTATGGTATTATAATAGACAGGGCTTGACAAATGGCGAATTAGTGGTATATTAGCTACAGGGGTTGACAAATAAATTTTTTGTGCTATATTGGGTGTATACCTATTGACAAGGTATGGTATTATATAATAGGAAAGGGGGTGATGCTATGACCAGAACCCGAAAGGGGAGAGCGTTAGTAAAAACGCATAGAAGCTTAAAGAAAAACCTTGTCTCCATATAAAAG